>SKNW01000073.1 GCA_007120305.1 Gemmatimonadota bacterium
CGTCGGCGGAGGAGGCGTAGCTTCCCCTCACCACGCTCCCGCTGACCCGGAACCCCCGTTCCTGAAGCTCCGGGTCGGCGTCGACCCGGGCCATGAGTTCGGTGGGGGTCAGGTAGTACACCATGGTCTCGGAAATGCCGGTCCAGATGAGCCAGGTCACCACCGTGGCTACGCCAACGAGTCCGGCATAAAACCGTCGATCCTTGCGCATGGAAGGGTCTCCGGAAAGGAAGTCGGGGAGAGGGAGCTTCGGGGATGCAGTTCGGGGATGCGATTCCAGCCGCCCTCAACATACAGGGAGGGAGCCGACCGTTCAAACCCGCGATCCGGCCCCGCGTTCCCCCGGCCGTCCCCCGCGCTTGACGCCCCCTGCATCCGCCGACGAATACACCCCTCGTTCCCCCTCCTGCGACGCCGGATTTCGGGAAGCCGGATCAGAGCCGGGGCAGCTCCGACAACGCGATGGACGCCACCCCGTCCGAGCTCCCGCATATGGCCCGCCGGTGGTAGTCCAGCTGCCCCAGGTGGTAGGCGGCGTGGGCCAGGAGGTGGAGAAGGAATGAGCGAGCGGGGAACCGGACGGGCGAGGGGGCCAACCCGCTGAAGGGGGAAGGCCACGGCCGATCCAGCGCCTCCGCGGGAAGGGCTTCCAGCACCGTTCGCACGGCCACCTCGGCGGCCAGAAGCTCGCCAGCCAGCTCCGTCCGGGTCAGCCCCCGCCGGGAGAATTCTCCCGTGCGGTCGCGAACGTACCCGGTCCCTCCGAGGACGGCGCCCACGAAGTGCCGCAGGTTCCCGGCAAGGTGAAGGGCAAGCGTCCCGCCCGGGTTGGGCCAGCCGGGAAGTGTGCGCCAGGGGGCTTCGTCGTCAGGGTACGCCAGGATCTGGCGGCGGGCCGCTCCGATCTCGCGGAGAAGAAGGTGGGCGGCGGCGTGGGGCTCGGGGATGGCCCCCGCGGCCTCTGCCGCCTGCGTGGCCGCTGTAGCCTGCGTGGCTTCTGGCGCGCTGGCGGCCTGTGCCTCCTCCGGGAACCGGTAGGGCCGCCCCGCCTCGGCAAGGAGACGGACCAGGAGGGGAACCGAGAGACCCACCACGGCGGAGAAATCTCCCTCGATCCCCTCCACCAGTGCGCCCCCCATCCCCTGGATTCCGTAGGCCCCGGCCTTGTCCATGGGTTCGCCCGTGGCCGCGTACGCCCGTGCCGTGGCCTCCTCGAAGGGCCGGAATCGCACCCGGGTGACCTCCACCCCGCTCACGAGTCCGCCCTCGGGGTCGGAAAGGGCGAGGCCGGTGGCGACCCGGTGCTCCCGATCCTGGAGGGAAAGGAGCATCCTCACGGCGTCCTCCCGGTCCACCGGCTTTTCCAGAACCTGGTTCCCCACGGCCACCGTCGTGTCGCCGGCCAGCACCCAGGAACCGGGCGCCCTGTCGTGCACGGCTGCCGCCTTTTCCCGGGCCAGGCGCTCCACGTAGACCTCGGGCGCCTCGCCGGGGCGCCGCGTCTCGTCGACGTGGGCCGGGATCACCCGGTGGGCGAGTCCCAGCATGGCCAGGATCTCCGCCCGCCGAGGCGAGGCGGACGCCAGGACCAGCGGCGCAGCGGCGTCGGGGGCCGCGGGGGCGGATGAATGCGCGCGGTCCGGGGGCACCCCGGTCACGAGGCTCCTCCCGGGGTCCGTTCCAGGACCAGGGTCACCGGACCGTCGTTCACGAGCTCCACCTCCATCATGGCACCGAATTCGCCGGTCGCCACCGCTCCCCGGACACGGGCGCGGAGGGCCGCCACGAAGGCCTCGTACAGGGGGATGGCCACCTCGGGGGGGGCGGCGGAGACAAAGGATGGCCGACGACCCTTCCGGGTGTCTCCGTAGAGGGTGAACTGGCTCACCACCAGGACCCCGCCCCCGGTCTCGTCCAGCGACCGGTTCATCTTCCCGTCGTCGTCAGGGAAGATGCGAAGGCCCGAAACCTTGTCGGCCATCCAGGCCACCTCTGCCGCTCCGTCTTCGGGCGTGAAACCCACGAGGAGGAGGAGCCCCTCGTCGATGGAACCGGTCACCCGGCCACCCACGGTGACCGAGGCCCGGGACACCCGCTGGAGAACGACGCGCAACGCCGGCGCCCCGCCTATTCCACCGTGACGGACTTGGCCAGGTTCCGCGGCTGGTCCACGTCGCATCCCCGGAGTACCGCCACATGATAGGCCAGAAGCTGGAGCGGAACCACGGTCAGGATCGGCTGAAGCGCCGGGTGGGTTTCGGGGATGCGGATGAAGTGATCCACGACGTTCTGGAGCTCCGGCGCCCCGTTGCTCACCACGGCAATGACCTTTCCATCGCGAGCCTTCACCTCTTCGATGTTGGAAACGATCTTGTGGTACACGCCGTCCCGGGGAGCCAGGAAGACCACGGGCATGTTCTCGTCGATGAGGGCGATGGGGCCGTGCTTCATTTCGGCGGCCGGGTACCCCTCGGCGTGAATGTAGCTGACTTCCTTGAGCTTCAAGGCCCCCTCCAGCGCCACCGGAAACTGGTAGCCCCGCCCCAGGTAGAGGAAGTTGGGGGCGTCCTGGTAGACCTTGGCCAGTTCCCGGATCTGGTCGTTCTGTTCCAGGATGCTGGCCACCTGGTCAGGGAGCGCCCGCAGGGCCGCCACGAGCCTGCGCCCCTCCAGGATGGAGAGGTTCCGGCGGCGGGCCAGGTAGAGCGCGAAGAGGGCGAGCGCCGCCACCTGGCTCGTGAAGGCCTTGGTGGAGGCCACGCCGATCTCGGGCCCGGCATGGAGGTAGACCCCGAAGTCCGTCTCCCGGGCGATGGTGCTCCCCACGGTGTTCACGATCCCCATGACCCGCCCTCCCCGCGTCTTCGCTTCCCTCAGGGCGGCCAGGGTGTCGGCGGTCTCGCCGGACTGGGAGATCACGATGACCAGGGTCTTGTCGTCCACCACCGGGTTCTTGTACCGGAACTCGGAGGCGTACTCCACCTTGGTGGGGATCCGGGTCAGCTCCTCCAGCATGTACTCGCCGATCAGGGCGGAATGCCACGAGGTACCACAGGCGGTGAGGACGATCCGCTCGACCCCGTCCAGGTCTCCATCCGACAAGGTGACGCCGCCCAGGCGTGCTGCGCCCTCTTCCTCGAGAAGTCGACCCCGCATCACGTCCCGGAGGGAGTTGGGCTGCTCGAAGATCTCCTTGAGCATGAAGTGCTCGAAGCCGCCCTTCTCGATGGCCTCCAGGTCCCAGGTGACCCGGTGGACCTGGCGCTGTACCGGTCCCTCGCGAAGCTGGAAGGTCTGGTACCCGTCGGGGGTGAGTACGGCGTAGTCGCCGTCATCCAGGTAGACCACGTTGCGCGTGTGAGCAATGACGGCCGCAGCGTCCGATCCCACCAGGACCTCGCCGCCATTCCCGACGCCCAGCAGGAGGGGGGAGCCGTTGCGGGCCACCACCAGCTTGTCCGGGTCCCTCGAGCTCACCACGGCGATCCCGTAAGCTCCGATGACCTGCTCCAGAGCTGCCGCCACCGCGTCCTCGAGCCTGCCCCCGGCGGGCCAGAGGCGGTCCACCAGGTGCACCACCACCTCGGTGTCCGTCTCGCTCCGAAACACCACGCCCTCGGACTGGAGCATGGTGCGCAGGGTACCGGCATTTTCGATGATGCCGTTGTGCACCAGGGCGATGGTACCATCGGCGCTGGTGTGGGGGTGGGCGTTGTCCCGGGTGGGAGGCCCGTGGGTGGCCCACCGGGTATGGCCGATCCCGCAGGTTCCGTGAATCGGCTCCTCGGTCAGGGCGCGGTCGAGTTCATCCAGCTTCCCGGCCCGCTTGACCGTGCGAAGCATGCCGTCGGGTCCGAGAATCGTGACGCCGGCCGAGTCGTACCCCCGGTACTCGAGTCTCCGAAGCCCGTCCACCAGCAGTTCCGAGACCTGTCTCGGCCCCACGTAGCCCACGATTCCGCACATGCACCACTCCCCCTATTCAAGATTCAGGCGCCCGGGTCCATGGATCCCGGAGCCAACGTGTTCAGGGCCCCGCGCCCCCGGGCCACCAGTTCGTTCGCCTTCGCCAGCGTTCGTGCCTCGGCAATGAAGCGCACCACCGGCTCGGTCCCCGACGGGCGCACGTGAAGCCAGGCCCCGTCGTCGGGCCAGGCCAGCCGCAGCCCGTCCGCCCGGTCCACTTCGGTGGCCGGGAGAGCCTCTTCGAGGGAGGCGTACCCCACCGCCAGCTTTTCCCGGGCGAAGGACGCCTTCTCCTTCACGATGTGGTACTCCGGCCATCGCCCGGCGGCCTCGGCAAGAGATCCGCCGGTATCCACCAGGTGCTGGAGCAGGAGGGCCACGCCCACCGGCGCATCGCGGGTGAGGTGAAGGGCCGGAAGGATGATCCCCCCGTTCCCTTCTCCACCCACGACAGCGTCTTCTGCTTGCATGCGCCGTGCCACGTTGATCTCCCCTACCGGCGCGCGATGGAACGGGGCGTCATGGGAGCGGGCCACGTCCTCCACCACCCGGCTGGTGGAAAGGTTCGTGACCACGGGACCGGACACTCTTCGGAGCACCACGTCGGCGCAAAGTGCAAGGGTCAGGTCCTCTCCCAGCGCGTGGCCCGTCCTGTCCACCAGGGACAGGCGGTCCACGTCGGGGTCCACGGCGAACCCCAGCTCTGCACCGGTGGACCGGACCAGGTCCCCCAGGTCCCCCAGGTTGGCGGCCGTGGGCTCCGGATCCCGGGGAAAGCGGCCGTCGGCCTCCAGCCCGATCCCGTGGACCTTGCATCCCAGGGTTTCCAGCAGTTGCGGCACCATCCGTCCGCCAGCCCCGTGCACGCAGTCCAGCGCGACATGGAAGCCCCGCGCGCGGATGGCCGCCACGTCGAGGTAGGGGAGCGAGAGAATGCGCTCCAGGTGGCGGCCCACCGCGTCGGCGTCGTCCCGTACCTCGCCGATCTGGTCCCAGGTCACCCGGGGAATCTCCCGCTCCCGGAGATAAGCCTGGAACCGAAGCATCCGATCGGCATCGAGGAAGGTCCCGTCGGCGCCCGCGAACTTGAAGGCGTTCCACTGGGCCGGGTTGTGGCTGGCCGTGACCCCCAGGGCGCCGGCGGCGCCGTGATGCGCCACCGCCATCAGAAGGGTGGGGGTCGGGACCACGCCCAGCTTCACCACGTCCACCCCCACGGACTGAAGTCCTGCCATGGCGGCCGCCTCGATCATGGCGCCGGTGGTCCGGGAATCCCGGCCCAGCAGGACGGTGATCCGGGCGCCGGTCGGTCCGCCGGCCTCCGGTCCGCCAGCCTCCGGTCCGCCGGCCCCAGGTCCGCTGGCCCCAGGTCCGCCGGCCACCTGCGCCCCCTTCGCGGCCTCCTGCGCAGCCTCCTCGCGAAGAAAGGCCCCGAACCCGGCCGCCAGGGTGGTCATGAGTTCCGGGGTCAGGACGTCTCCCACGGTGCCGCGGAACCCGGAAACGCTCACCATGAGACCGGAGGGAAAGACGAGAGGCATGGCTGTGTGGCTCGGCATGGGGGTAGGACGACCCCCCGGGGAGAAACCCCGGCGGAATGGGCGCCGAAAGATGCCCTTCCCCCGGGGAGAAGGGAACCCGGGGCCCGAGGTGCCCGGGGGCTGAGGAGCCCTCAGTCCGGAGACCCGAACCCAGCCCGGGGAAGCCCGGGCATCAGGCGGAGTGCGTTCTCATGGTAGAGCTTCCGAAGGACGTCGTCGGGGAGGTCCAGCCCGTAAAGTTTCCACGTGGCGTGGTAGTCCCTGTAGTACGCGAAGTACTCGTCGGCCGTCTCGAAGACCCGCCAGAAGTAGGGGTACTCCGGGGGCTGGAAGCTGTCCTTTCCGAAAAGGACCCGGTCCTGGTACCGGATCATGAAATCCCGGGCGGCCCGGGGCTGACGGCCCAGTTCATAGAGAACGGCGCCCACCTCGACATGGACATTGGGCAGCTCGTCCAGGAGACGGGCCAGCCGGGCCAGGTCGTTCCCGTGCCATCCCAGGTGCGCGGCGATGAAGGTGGTCCCCGGGTGCCTGCGGAAGAGGGCGTCCCGCTCCGCCATCAGCGTCTCGAAGTCCACCTTGTCGGGGCCGTGGTTGCGCCGGTCGGGAAAGAGGGCGAGTTCGAGCCAGCGCTCGTTTTCCAGGTCCAGGGGCTCGAAAAAGGCCGGGGGCTCGGCGGTATGGATCAGCACGGGGATCCCCAGGCGACCGGCGGCCTCCCACACCGGATCCAGCTCCGGATCGTCGATGCGGAGCCGGGAGCCGTCGGCCCGGGTGGTCGTCATGCCGAAGCTCTTGGAGATCTCCCCCACGGCCACCGCCCCCCGAGCCACCGCCTCCTCCAGCTCGGCCACGGCCCGATCGGCCCACCCGGGCTCGCCCACGCCGGCCAAGCCGATTCCCGTCATGACCCGAAAGCGGTGGGCATGCCCGCTGGCGGCAATGGCCTCCAGGGTACGGACCAGGGCCTCGCCTCGAAGGTTGTCGGCGGCGATGTAGACTTCCACCCCCAGGGCATCCAGGTGAGCCACCATGTCGTCGATGACGCCGGGGTTCGCGAGGCCGCGTGCGTGGCCGTGCACGTCCACCACCGGAAACCGGGCCCGGGGCACCGGCGTCTCGGGGGTGACCAGGGTGGAGCGGGGGCGATAGTCGGTGATGGCGGGGGGAGGAAACTCCGGCGCCATGCAGGTCAGCGGCCGGATCTCGGTCATCCCCGGAGGGCAGACCTCTCCCGGCTGGATGGCGTGGGTCGCCCGTGCCCCCGGTCCCTGGGCCGCGAGGGGCGACGCCAGAGAGGGCGCGAGGGACGGTGCGAAGGCCGCAAGGAGAAGCAACGGCAGGCCGGCCAGCGATCGTGAGGTTCGCATCGGCATCATGGAGTGGAGATCCTGGGCAGGGGACCGGAGGATGGCCTCAAACCTCGGCAAGGATGGCGTTCAGCGTGGCGCTGGGCCGAAGGGCGGCCGCCGCGCGGGCCGGATCGGGGAGGTAGTACCCGCCCAGCTCCTGCGGCGAGCCCTGCGCCGCGTTCAGCTCGGCCAGGATCGTGGCCTCGTGGGTCTCCAGCGCCTCCGCCACGGGGGTGAACCGCTCCGCCAGCTCGGGACGCTCCGCCTGGTCCGCCAGCGCCCGCGCCCAGTAGAGGGTCAGGTAGAAGGTGCTCCCGCGGTTGTCCAGTTCGTGCACCCGATAGCGGGGGGACCGGGCCTCGTCCAGGTACCGGGCCGTGGCCGTATCCAGCGCATCCCCGAGCACCCGCGCCCCGGGGTTCCCGAACCCTTCGCCCATGTGCTGAAGCGAGGCCGCCAGCGCCATGTACTCGCCCAGGGAATCCCACCGGAGGTGCCCCTCCTCCAGAAACTGCTGCACGTGCTTCGGCGCGGATCCCCCGGCCCCGGTCTCGAAGAGGCCTCCCCCGTTCAGAAGCGGCACGATGGAGAGCATCCGGGCGCTGGTCCCGATCTCGAGGATGGGGAAGAGGTCGGTGAGGTAATCCCGGAGCACGTTGCCGGTCACCGAAATCGTGTCCTCGCCCCGCCGGATCCGCTCCAGCGCGTGGGCCATGGCCTCCACCGGAGAGAGGATGCGGAGGTCCAGCCCCTCGATGTCATGCTCCTCGAGGTACGTTTCCACCTTCGCGGCCACCTCCGCGTCATGGGCCCGGTCCCGGTCCAGCCAGAACACGGCCGGGCTCCCGGTGGCCCGGGCGCGGGTCACCGCCAGCTTCACCCAGTCCCGGATGGCGACGTCCTTCGTCTGGCACGCGCGCCAGATGTCGCCGGCTTCCACCTCGTGGGAGAGCAGGGTCCGGCCGTCGGCGTCCACCACCCGCACCGTTCCCGGCGCCCTGATCTCGAAGGTCTTGTCGTGGGATCCGTACTCCTCGGCCTTCTGGGCCATGAGGCCCACGTTGGGAACGCTTCCCATGGTGGCCGGGTCCAGCGCCCCGTGGGCCTGGCAGTCCCGGATCACGGCGTCGTAGATGCCGGCGTAGCTGGAATCGGGGATCACGGCCTTGCAGTCCTGGAGCTCGCCGGCCGGGTTCCACATGCGCCCGCCGTCACGGATCATGGGAGGCATGGAGGCATCGATGATGATGTCGCTCGGAACATGCAGGTTCGTGATGCCCCGCTCCGAGTTGACCATGGCGAGCGCGGGGCCGGCCGCCAGCGCGGCCTGAAGGTCGGCCTCGATGGCCTCCCGCTCCGCCTCCGGAAGGGTCCGGATCTTCGCCTCCAGGTCGGCAAGGCCGTTGTTCGGATCCACCCCCAGGTCCCGAAGCGCATCCCCGTGCCGCTCGAAGACCGGGGCGAAGAACACCCGCACGGCGTGCCCGAAGAGGATGGGGTCCGAGACCTTCATCATCGTGGCCTTGAGGTGGAGGGAGAAGAGCACCCCCCGCTCCCGGGCATCCTCCACCTGGGCCCCGTAGAAGGCGACCAGTGCCCGTCGGCTCAGGTAGCTGGCATCCAGCACCTCGCCGGATTCCAGGGGGATGGCGTCCTTGAGCACCGTCACCGTGCCGTCGGCGGCGACGTGCTCGATCCGGGCCACGGTGGGGCCGTCCAGGGTCAGGGACCGCTCCTGGCTCCGGAAGTCCCCGGATCCCATGGTGGCGACGTGGCTCTTCGAGTCCGGGGCCCAGGCCATCATGGGCGGCGGATTCCGGCGGGCGAAGTCCTTCACCGACCGGGGCGCGCGCCGATCCGAGTTGCCCTGCCGGAGGACCGGGTTCACGGCGCTTCCCTTGACCCGGTCGTACCGAGCCCGGATGTCCCGCTCCTCGTCGGAGGCCGGCGCGTCGGGATAGTCCGGAAGCGCGTACCCCTTCCCCTGAAGCTCGGCGATGCAGGCCTTGAGCTGGGGAACCGAGGCGCTGATGTTCGGAAGCTTGATGACGTTGGCCTCCGGCGAGCGGACCTGTTCTCCCAGCTCCGCCAGGTCGTCGGGCACCCGCTGGTCCTCAGGGAGTCGATCCCGGAAGGCAGCCAGGACCCGGGCGGCCACGGAGATGTCCCGCGTCTCCACCGGCACCCCGGCGGCGCCGGCAAAGGCCCGGATCACCGGGAGGAGGGCATGGGTGGCCAGGGCGGGGGCTTCGTCGGTCCAGGTGTAGAGAATCGGAGGCGTCAGGCTCACGGCAGCACTCGTCGCGGTGGGGAAGGTGGGGAGTGGGGGCGGAGAACGGTTGGTGAGACGGTCGGTGGAACGGGCAGCGGAACGGGCTGTGAAGACCGAAGGTGCAGGTATTCTACACGGCCGGAGGCGGGGGACCAGCCCGGGTCATGAAGCCCCGGCATCGGCCACGGTGTGGGTCGCGGCGTCGGCCAGGGCGTTGGCCACGCGCTCCCCGTCCATGGCGGCGCTCACGATGCCGCCGGCATACCCGGCTCCTTCTCCACACGGATAAAGACCGCGGATGCGCACGTGCTCGAGGGTCCGGGGATCCCGGGGGATGCGCACCGGGGAGGAGGTCCGGGTCTCGGGGGCATGGACCACGGCTTCGTTGGTCAGGTACCCCCGCATGGAGCGGTCGAACTGCCGGAACCCCTCCACCAGGGCCTGATGCACGAAATCGGGGAGCACATCGGCCAGTTCCACCGAGGTGATCCCCGGGGCGTACGAAGTCCGAGGCAGGTCCGCGGAGACCCTGCCCTCCACGAAGTCCACCAGGCGCTGGGCCGGAGCGGTCTGCGTGCGGCCCCCGGCCTCCCACGCCCGGGACTCGATGGAGGCCTGGAAGTGCATGGCAGCCAGCGGTCCGTGCCGGTCGAAGGGGGCAAAGTCCGCATCCCGGAGCTCCACCACGATGCCGGAGTTGGCCGTGGCGCGGGAGCGACGAGACGACGACCATCCGTTGGTCACGATCTGCCCCGGCTCGGTGGCGCAGGGTGAGATCACGCCGCCGGGACACATGCAGAAGGAGTAGACCCCCCGCCCCTGCACCTGCTTCGTGATGGCGTAGGCGGACGGCGGCAGGTAGGGCCCCCGGTCCGC
>SKNW01000024.1 GCA_007120305.1 Gemmatimonadota bacterium
GGCGACTTCATGCTCATCGCCATCCTCCCGGCCAACAGCACCGAGTTCCTGGAGCCGGTGATCGCCGGGCATCCCAGGTACCGGGTCCGGGCATGCAATGCCACCGGGTGTTCGGACTGGTTGACCGACTGACCCCAGGAGGGCGACCCGGCATTCTCCGGCGGGGGCAGGCGTTCCCCCGTTGGTGGAACGCCACCCTTTGCGGCCCTGTCCCGACGTTTCGGGGCAGGGCCGCAAGGCTTTCTAGGAGGGAGAGGCCGTGGCCGGAAGGCGCGCCACGCGCCAGGTGAGGAAGATCACGCCCAGGGTCCGACCACCCACAAGGGCCGCCATGGCTGCGGTGACCCCCATCATGCCGAGTCCCCATCCAAAAAGGGGGAAGAGGAGGGCAATGCTCGTCACCTCGATGGCGGTGGCCACCGTGATGGGCCGGGTCCGGCGGGTCTGCACCAGGAGGGCCCGCTGGTATCCCATGATCACCGAAAGGGCCGGAGCCACCGCGATGATCTGGGCCGGAAGGAACGCCATGGCCGCCATGGCGGGATCCAGGCCGGAGATCCCCTCGAACCAGACCCGGGCCATGGGCGTGAAGGCGATGAGGCCGAGCCCGCCGGAGGCGGCCAGCGCCAGCCCGGTGGCAAAGCGTCCGAGTTCGCGGCGGTACTCGCCCTTCCGGCCCACCAGGGCGATGGCGGCCTCCTGGTAGGAAAGCCCCAGGGTGCCGAAGATGAAGTAGAGTGCGATAACCACGGGGAAGAGCGCCAGCGACTCCACGGGGGCCGGCGCCCTCCCCATGAAGAAGGTCAGAATGGGCTGGGTGGTGAGGCCGATCAGCGACGTAAGCGCCAGGGGATAATAGAATCTGGCAATGGAACCGAACGTGAGTACGGGTTCTGCTTCGTTCGCTGAAGGCTCTGGGCGCCCTGCCTCGGCCAGGGCCCGCACTCCGCCCGCAGCGGCCCCCGTCTCGCGCAGGAGTGCCGGCTCATGGGCTGCAGGCCCGGTCTCCACGCCCTCCTCGAGGGCCATCGGACCGGCCTCCGTGCGCTCCTCCAGACGCCGGGCCTCCTCTTCCCCCTTGAGCAGGTCCCGGATTACCCCCCGGGAAAGAGCGCGGGCCATGAGGGCCTCCACCACAACCCCCGTGGAGAGGGCTCCCGCCCCGACCCACGCACCCGGCAGCCCTGAATGGGCCAGGAGCAGGCCGGCCGAGGCCATTCCTCCGAGGCGCACCAGGGTGCCGTACATCACCCAGCGCGTCCGACCCGCGCGGATCAGGATTCCGTGGAGGAATCGCCGGTACCCGATGGCCGCCGGCCAGGGGAGGAGAATCCAGAGCGACCCGTAGACCAGGTCCGCCACGTCGGTTGGAAGGCCGAGGCCGGCCCGCAGGACGAGATCGAAGACCGGGGGGAAGAGAAGGGCCACCAGGAGTGCCGTGCTGAGCACGTTCAGCCCCCCGGCAAATGCCCGCAGCTTCCGGTAACTCGCCGCATCCTCCACCAGGGCCGTGGAGGCGCTCATCAGCATGATGACGGGCGACTCCACGAGAATGGCGAAGGCAAACGCCACGCCGTAGGCTGCGAGGTTGAAGGTCGGATCGGCCAGGCGGGCGATGATGGCGGCCAGGAAGGGCCCTTCGAGCGCCATCATGATCCACTGGAGGGCCAGCGGGAGCCAGAAGAGGAAGATGGCGCGAGGGGTGCGCTCGATGCTGGCGGCCGAAGACATCGCCGAATCTAACACGGCCCGGCGGACCCGTCCCGAAAGGGCGCGCCACGGTTGCTCCAACGGCCGTTTTTCCGTTAATTTTCAAGGATATTCGCGCCCCCTTCGCCTCGCCGCGCGACTCCGCCGTACCCGACCCGGGATGATGCATGGACGCCGAGAACGAGAACAGCTCCGACCTCCCCGAAGAGTCCGGGGCCACCCCGCCTGACGCTTCCGACTCGCTGACGCCGGTCCCCCTGGATCCTGCCCTCCGCGACGATGACGGCGGGGGCGGCGGCGGCCACTTGGTTCTCGCCCGCCTCCTGGAAGACGAGATGAAGGAATCCTTCATCGACTACTCCATGAGCGTCATCGTGCAGCGGGCCCTCCCCGACGTCCGGGACGGCCTGAAGCCCGTGCATCGCCGGATCCTCTACGCCATGAGCGAGCTGGGGCTCTCCCCGGGCCGCGCCTACAAGAAGAGCGCGTCGGTGGTGGGTGAGGTGCTGGGAAAGTACCATCCCCACGGGGACTCTGCGGTCTACGACTCCATGGTCCGCATGGTGCAGGACTTCTCCCTCCGCTACCCACTGGTGGACGGGCAGGGGAACTTCGGCTCCATCGACGGTGACTCCGCGGCGGCCTACCGCTACACGGAAGCGCGCATGACGGCCATGGCCGTCGAAATGATGGAGGACATCGACAAGGAAACGGTCCGGTTCACCCCGAACTTCGACGGGCGCATCGACGAACCCACCGTCCTGCCGTCCAAGATCCCGAACCTGCTCATCAACGGCTCGTCCGGGATTGCCGTGGGGATGGCCACCAACATCCCTCCCCACAACCTGGTGGAGGTGGTGAACGGGCTTCAGGCCCTCATCGACAACCCCGAGCTCACGCAGGAGGAGCTCGAGTTGCACATTTCCGGGCCCGACTTCCCCACCGGCGGAATGATCTGCGGCAAGGACGGCATCCGGGATGCGTACCGGACCGGTCGCGGCCGGGTCGTCATGCGCGCCACGGCCGAGATTGAGGAGATGGACCTGGGACGGGAGCGGATCATCATCCGCGAGATCCCGTTCATGGTGAACAAGACCCGTCTCATCGAGCAGATCGTGGGGCTCGTTCGCGAGAAGAAGGTCACCGACATCTCGGTGGTGCGCGACGAATCCGACCGCGACGGGATGCGGGTGGTCATCGAGCTCAAGCGCGATGCCGTTGCCCACATCGTGCTGAACCAGCTGTACAAGCACACCCAGATGCAGGCCACCTTCGGCACCATCCTCCTGGCGCTGGTGGACGGCGTCCCCCGGGTCATGACCCTCCGGGAGATGCTCCAGCACTTCATTGACCACCGGCACGTGGTGGTGGTGAAGCGCAGCGAGTTCGACCTCCGGAAGGCGAAGGAGCGGGAGCACATTCTCGAGGGACTCAAGATCGCCGTCGACAACATCGACGAGGTGATCCGGATCATCCGGGGGTCCCCCGATTCACCCACCGCCTCCTCGCGGCTCCAGGAAAACTTCGGTCTCTCCGACCGGCAGGCCGAGGCGATTCTGAACATGCGCCTCGCCCGCCTCACCGGGCTTGAGATGGAGAAGCTCGAGGCGGAGCTGGCCGAGGTCCGCGCGCGCATCGCCGAGCTGGAGGAGCTCCTCGGCAGCCGCGAGATGCGGATGCAGGTAATCAAGGACGAACTCGACGAAATGGCCCGGAAGTACGGGGACAAGCGCCGCACCCGGATCGTGGGCGAGCACTCCGACCTCTCGATGGAGGACCTGATCGCCGACGAGGACATGGTCCTCACCGTGAGCCACCAGGGGTACATCAAGCGCATCCCGGTGGACACCTACCGGGCCCAGCGGCGCGGGGGGCGTGGCATCTCGGGGATGGGCACCAAGGAAGAGGACTGGGTCGAGCACCTCTTCGTGGCGTCCACCCATGACTACATCATGGTCTTCACCCGGGACGGCCAGTGCTACTGGCTCAAGGTCTGGGAGGTCCCGCAGGGGTCCCGTCTGTCCAGGGGCAAGCCCATCGTGAACCTGCTCAACATCGAGTCCGACTCGAAGATTGCGTCGGTGGTTCCGGTGCGGGAGTTCTCGGACGACCGCTTCCTCCTCTTCGCCACCCGGAACGGCGTGGTGAAGAAGTCGCCGCTTTCGGCCTACGGCAACGTCCGTTCGGTGGGCCTCAACGCCATCAACGTCCGGGACGGCGACGAACTGATCCATGTCCAGATCACCGGGGGAGACCAGGAAGTGGTTCTCGCGACCCGCGAGGGCATGGCCATCCGGTTCAACGAAGATGACGTCCGCACCACGGGCCGCGTCTCCGAGGGGGTTCGCGGGATTCGCCTCCGGAAGGAGGACCAGGTCGTGGGCATGGTCATCGTGCGGGAGGACTCCACCCTGCTTGTGGTGACCGAGACCGGAATGGGGAAGCGGTCCCTCATCGAGGACTACCGCCTGCAGGGTCGTGGGGGTGGCGGGGTCATCAACATGAAGCTCTCCGATCGGACCGGGAAGGTGGTGGCCATTCGCTCGGTGCTCGAGACCGATGAGCTCATGCTCATCACCCGGAGCGGGGTGGTGAATCGTCAGAAGGTGGCCGACATGCGGGTGATCGGCCGCGCGACCCAGGGTGTACGCCTGGTGAACCTGGACGAGGGCGATGCCATCATGGACGTGGCCCGGATCATTGCCGACGAGGATTCGGATGCCGAGCTCGACGCGGAACTGGGCGGCGAAGCCGGCCTGGCCGAGGGTGAGGAGGACTTCGGCGCTGCGTCGGATGTGGAGGACCTGGACGTTGAATGATCGCGGCCAGGCCTCCGAGGATCTGGTCGGACTGGAGGACGTGCGGTCTGCAGCCCGGGCCATCGCCGGCGTGGCGGTGGCCACTCCCCTGGTGGAGGTGCCCCTTCTCTCCGAAGAGCTGGGTGCCGAGGTGCGCCTCAAGGCCGAGTCCCTGCAGCGCTCGGGCTCCTTCAAGTTCCGGGGTGCCTTCCACTACATCTCCCGCCTCCCCGCCGAGGTGAGGGAGCGGGGAGTCATCACCTATTCGTCCGGGAATCATGCCCAGGCGGTGGCGCTTGCGGCCGCTCTTTCGGGGATGCGATGCGTGGTTGTGATGCCCACCACCGCGCCTCCCGTGAAGCGCGACGGGGCTGCCCACCTGGGGGCCCAGGTCCTTCTCGAAGGCACCACCTCGCTGGAGCGGAAGGCCCGGGCCGAGGTCGTCGCCGAGGCCGAGGGGCTCCACATGGTGCCCCCCTTCGACGATCCGTGGATCATCGCCGGGCAGGGGACCTGCGCCCTTGAGGCCGCCGAGGCCTGGCCCGAGATGGACACCTGGCTGGTCTGCCTCGGAGGCGGGGGGTTTGCCTCCGGTTCGGGGGCGGCCCTCCGCGGTCTGGAGGCCCTGGCCGAGACGTCGTCGGGCCGCCGACCTTTCCGCATCATCGGGGTTGAGCCTGAAGGGGCCTGCGCCATGCGCCGCTCCCTTGATGCGGGGCATCCGGTGACCCTGGATCGGACCGACACCGTGGCGGACGGGCTCGCTCCCGTTCGCCCCGGGGACCTGACCTTCCGGCACGTGCAGGCGCTTTTCGACGACGTGGTCACCGTCTCCGACGAAGCGATCCGGGACACCACCCGGGATCTCCTTCTTCGCCACCATCTCCTGGTGGAATTCTCCGGGGCTGCGGCGCTGGCCGCGCTGCGCTCCGGACGCGTCGACGGTGCGGGCGGGAGGATTGGTGTGACCCTCTCCGGCGGGAACATGGACCGGGCTCTCCTCCGGGACCTCCTGGCGTGAAGGTGAGCCTGGCCCTCCCTGCCGGGCCACGCGACGATCTGGTGGACGTGGCGGGGCTCCGGGTGGGGCATGCCACCGTGCCGGGGGGTGAGAGCGGGTGCACGGTGGTCCTCGGTCCGTTTCGGGCCGTGGTGGAGGTGCCCGGGCTGGCCGGAGGGAGCCGGGAGTTCGTGACGCTGGATTCGGCGCACATCTCCGGCCGGGCCAATGCGCTGCTCTTTACCGGTGGCTCGGCCTATGGCCTGGCCGCCGCCGACGGGGTCATGGGGTGGCTGGAGGAGAGAGGCGAGGGATTTCCCACGGGAGTCGGTGTGGTTCCCATTGTGCCGGCGGCCGTCCTGTATGATCTGGCGCGGGGGCGCCCCCGCCCGGGTCCGGCCGAGGGGCGTGCGGCCTGCGAAGCCGCACTGGAACCCGCGGCGGCTCGGCCTCCGCGGCAGTCCGGGGCTGGGGCCGGAGCCCGCGTGGGCAAGCTCCTGGGGCCGGAGGCGAGCATGGCCGGTGGCATGGCCAGCACCTCGGTTCGCATGGGAGACCACATCGTCGCGGCCTTCGCCGTCGTGAACGCCCTTGGCGACATTGTCGGCCCCGACGGAACCATCGTGGCAGGAGCTCGCCCGGATCTCCAGGGCCCTCCGGTGGACGGGATGGCGGCTCTCCTCGCCTCGAGGGAGGGGCCTGGGCAGGGTACAACCCGCACGGGTGCGAAACGGGGGGAACCACGAGATGGCCCGCGCCTCGGGGCCCCGTGGGATGCGGCCGGGAATACCACCCTCTGCCTTGTGGCCACGGACGCGCCGTTGGGGTACGCGGACCTCCGCCGCATGGTGCGTCTCGCATCCACCGCGCTCCCCCGGCGGATCACCCCCGTCTTCACACCGTTCGACGGAGATGTGATCTTCGGCGTGGTCCCGGACGCAGCCCCAGACGCGGCCTCGGGCAAGGGCCTGGATGAAGGCCCGGGTCCAGGGCGGCCCTTTGCTCCTGCCGATCTCCTTGCCCTGGGTGTTGCCGCCCGGGAGGCACTCGAACGCGCGCTGCTTCGCGCCGTTGGGTATGAACCGTGAACCAGGTTCCATGATCCTTTCCGCTTCGGCACCCGCATGAAACAGCTTCTTCTTTTCGACATCGATGGTACTCTCGTGCGAGGGGGTCCCGCCAAGAACGTGTTCCAGGATGCCCTTGTGCGCATCTACGGCACGGCCGGACCCATCGACGCCTGGGAGTTCTCGGGCAAGACCGATCCCCAGATCGCACGGGAGCTTCTCCGCGAGGCCGGGCTGCCGGACGACGAAATCGACCGGGGACTTCCCCGGCTCTGGGACCATTACCTGGTCGGGCTGGAGGCCGGGCTCCGGGAATTCCCCATGGAGCTTCTCCCGGGAGTGAGTGCGCTTCTCCGGGCCCTGGAGGCGCTGCAGGAGGCGGGGGAGGTGGCGCTGGGCCTCGTCACCGGCAATCTTGCGCGAGGCGCCGAGCTCAAGCTCGGGTCCGCCGGGATCCGACTGTCTCTCGATGTGGGGGGGTTCGGGTCCGATCACGAGGAGCGAGACGCCCTCCCGGGGATCGCACTCACGCGGGCCCGGTCCATGCTGGGCCGCAGCTTCAAGGCCCGCGAGGTGGTGGTCATCGGGGATACGCCCCGGGACGTGGCCTGCGGCCGTGCCCACGGAACGCGAACCGTGGCGGTGGCCACCGGGAGTTACGGCGTGGACGTCCTGACGGCCACTGGGGCCGATCACGTCATCGAGAGTTTTTCCGAGACGGAGCAGGTGCTTCGTCTCTTCCTGCCGGAAGGCAAAGGACGGGCCGCCTGACCGGCACCCGCCGCAGATCGACCACGGGTTGGACAAACCCCAACAAGGGAGTCGCCAGGTGTCTGAGCGAAAGAGGAAGTCGGGAGGGAGGAGCGGTGCGGAAGCCAGGGCCACGGGGGCGGCCGGAACGCGAAGCCCCTTGGTCATGGTGCTCGTCGGCGTCGCGGTGGTCGCCGTGGCCATCGTCGCCTGGAATCTCTTTTCCAGCGCAACGGACCAGACGGCCCGGGTCCCGGTGGTGATCGAGGACCAGTCTCCGGAGAACATCCTCAGGCTGGCCCAGCCCATCGAACGGGGATCGGCAGAGACGCCCATCATCATCATGGACTTCTCCGACTACTCCTGCCCGGCGTGCCGGCAGTTCGCCACCCAGGTCAAGCCGCTCCTGGACGCCTCCTACGTGGACACTGGACTTGCCCGCTTCCAGTACTACGACTTTCCCATCGTGACCAACTTTCCCAACTCCTTTCTCGCGGCCCGGGCGGCCCGGTGCGCCGATGACCAGGAGGCCTACTGGAGCTATCACGACCAGCTCTTCCGGGGGCAGGACGCCTGGTCACGCCAGGCCGATGCGGCCCCCACCTTCGAGGACTATGCCGGCCAGCTGGGTCTCGATCGCAACGCATTCCGCAGCTGCCTTCGGAGCGATCGCCATGCGGAGACCGTTTCGGCCAACCTCCTCCTTGCGCGCGAGCTGAGCGTGAATGCCACGCCGACCATCTTCCTCAACACGGGCGAGGGGCGGGCTCGGCGCATCGAACAGTGGACGAATGCCTCCCAGGTGGGCGCCCTCATCGAGGAGGCCGCACAGCGACTGGGCGTCAGTCCCTCGAACTGATGTCCCCCTCGATCGCCTGAATCGCCTGGAGCGCACGCCTCCGGGGCCAGGCATGGACCACGTCGGGCGGCCAGCTTCCAGCCGACGCCTGCCTGAGCAGCGACTCGGCCTCGGCCCGGGCGAGGGCGGCAAGTCGCCGGCTCAGATGGCCCTGGGACTCGGCCTCTTCCAGCTCCGTCTCGTCCAGGAGCCGGGGGCGGATGGCCTGCAACGCTTCCGACCCGTCGGTCCCTGAACCCGTGGATGCCGATGACGAGACGGCCGGGATCCAGAGGTCCAGGTAGAGGTCGGTGGTCTCCCAGTCGCCGCCCGGCTGGAAGACACAGGGTGTGATCAGGTTCGCGTAGAGGCCGGTGAAGGTCCCGTCGGCCAGGTAGAAGCGTCCGATGTCATGCCAGGCCCCGGGAAAGGTGAACCAGACGGCATCCGAGCCTCGTTCCAGGGCCACCTGCCCTCCGATCCTCAGAGGCGGATCAAAGGGGAGACCGCGGGCCAGCGTGATCTTTACGCGGCCGTCGTCGTGCACGAGGCACTGACGGTATACGGTGATCCGATCCGGGGGACGCAGGTAGTGGATCCGGACTTCGGGACAGCTTCCGGAAAGGATGCCGGAGGGAGTGCCGGAGTCCGTCACCACTTCTGGAAACGCCTCCGGAAGGCCTGCGGAAAATGCCGACGGTAGAGCGGTAGCGTGTCGATGCGCTCTCCCACCCCGGGGTCGGTCACCGGGATGCGGAGGAGGTCGGCACCACCCACGGCTCCGGGAGCGCGGAGCCGGTCGGCGGCCCTGGGCCCCCGGAGGATCAGGGGAGCCAGCTCGTGCCAGGGCAGGTGAGCCAGGGAGGTTCCTTCGGGGAGGAGAGGGGCGGCCACCTTCGCGGCCTCGCCGGCCCCACGCCATTCCTCGATCATGGCCCGAACCGTGGATGCGCTCACCCCAGGGTAGGTCGACGGAAGGAGGAGAAAGGAAACGTTCTCCTGCTCAGACCCCGACAAAGCCGAGCCCCCGGCCGCAGCCGAGCCCCCGGCCGCAGCCGAGCCCCCGGCCGCAGCCGAGCCCCCGAGCCTGGCCGAGCCCCTGTCGCTGGCGCTGGTGGTCTTCCCTTCGACGGCCTCGAGCGATGCGCTCGGGTCGCGGCCTTCCCCCCCCACCTCGACGATCTCCGCGCCGGCCCGGAGAGCCTGGGCGGCCACGGGGTCCCGCGCGTCGCGCACCCCCACGAAGACCCGCTCCACACCGGCGGACCGCAGCACGGTAATGGCGCGCTCCAGGAACGTGCCCTCTCCGGTCTGAAGAAGGGGAGGAGGCGCCCCCCCGATCTGGCCGCCTCGGTCCGCGGCCGGGATCACACCCAGGAGGCGGTTCACGAGGGAACGGGCCATGAGGCGTAGAAGGTGAGGTCTTCCCGCGCCAGTCGAACCAGCGGTTCCGCGGGCGCGAATCGCGGACCCACCTCGGCCTGGTACTCCCGAAGCCGCTCCACCAGGACCCGGGGGTGGACCTCGTCAGCGAAGCGGAGGAGCCCTCCGCGGAAGGGCGGGAACCCGGTTCCCATGATCATGGCCAGGTCGAGCTCGGCGGCAGACGCCACGATGCCCTCATCCAGGATCCGCGCTGCCTCGTTGATCATCATCAGGAGAAGGCGCGCCCGGATGTCGGCCTCGGGAATCTCCCTTCTCGTGGTGGGTACCGCGCCGTCAACGGACCCGTAGAGCTCGGGGTCGGGTCCCAGCGCCTTTCTTCCGTCGTAGCGGTAGAACCCGCCTCCGCCCTTGACCCCGAGGCGCTCCGTGGCCCCCAGGGCCTCGAGAGGGGCAGAGGGAAGCATCCGATCGCCGAAGGCCTCGTGGAGGATCTGTCCGGCCTTTCGCGCGATGTCGATGCCGACCTCATCCATGAGCCTCAAGGGGCCCATGGGCATCCCGAAGGCGGTGGCGGCCTCGTCGATGGCCTCGATGGACGCCCCTTCCGCCAGGAGATGCCCGGCTTCGTTCAGGTAGGGCCCGAGGATGCGATTCACGACGAACCCCGGCCCGTTTCTCACCACGACGGGGACCTTCCCGAGCCGAAGCGTCAACGCCACCACGGTGGCCAGGGTCACATGGGAGGTAGCCTCTCCCCGGATGACCTCCACCAGCGGCATCTTGTGGACCGGGTTGAAGAAGTGCATCCCGCAGAAGTTCTGGGGGCGGGAGAGGGCCTCCGCCATGGCGTCGACGGAGAGGGTTGAGGTGTTGGTGGCCAGGATGCAGCTGTCGGGCACCCGGTCCTCCACCTCCCGCAGAACGGTCTGCTTCACATCGAGACGCTCCACCACCGCCTCCACCACCAGGTCGAGCTGGCCGAACCCCCCGTAATCCACACCTCCCGAGATCCGCTCCATGGCCTGGCGGGCTTCGGGCTCCCGCATCCGATGCCGGGACACGGATCGATCGAAAAGGGACCGGGCATGACGGAGTCCGCTGGCCACGGCCTCGTGCTGGATGTCCTTCATGCGTACCTGGATTCCCTTCTCGGCGGCGAGCTGGGCGATGCCTCCGCCCATGACACCCGCACCCACGACCCCCAGCTCCGACACTTCCCGGGGCTGGACGCCGGTGGGGCCCGTTTCCGCTTCGAGTCCCGTGCTCTTCCGGGCGCGCTCGCGGAGGTGGAAGACATGGAGGAGGTGCTTGGAGACCCGGGAGGCCAGGAGTTCCCCCAGCGCCACGGCCTCGATCTCCATGCTCTCCTCCACGGAACGACCCATGGAGTCCCGCACCACCTCGAGGATGCGAAGGGGGGCGGGATAGTGCCCTCCCGTCTTCTCCATGACCGTCTTTCGGGCCTCCCGCAGGATCACCGCCCGTCCGGGTGCCGTGTCTTCCAGCGCCCGCTGCAGGAAGGACCGACGGGCGCCGGTGTGATCCGGGGGATGGTCGAAGAGGATCCGTCGAAACACGCTCTCGGGACGCTCGTCCAGCACGGTCTGCGGCACTACCTCTTCCACGAGACCGAGCTTGCGGGCCCGCTGGCCCCGCACCGTCTTTCCGGTCAGGAGGAGATCCAGCGCCGACCGCAGCCCGATGAGCCTCGGGAGACGGGTCGTCCCGCCCCATCCCGGAAGGATGCCAAGCTGGACTTCGGGGAGAGCGAGGCCCGCCTTGGGGTGGTCCGTGAGGATCCGGTAGCGGCACGCCAGGGCCAGTTCCGTGCCTCCCCCCATGCAGGTCCCGTTGATGACGGCCACGGTGGGCACCGGGAGGCGTTCGAGGGCAAGGTAGATGCGCTGCCCCTGCCGTCCGGCCTCGGCCCCTTGGTCAGGGTCCTCGATTCGGCCGATGGCCTCGACGTCGGCGCCCACGATGAAGGAGCCGACCTTGCCGCTTCGGACGGCCACGCCCCGGACATCCCCGGCCCGGGCCCGGGCCGCCAGCTCGCCCACGAGGCGATCCAGTTCGCGCAGCACGCCCTCGGTCAGGACATTGGCGCCCCGGGTCGGGTCGTCGAAGGTGATCACGGCCAGCCCGTCCCGATGGATCTCGAGGAAGGGGCCTCGCTCGGGGGGATTCGTGTCGGGCATGGGCCGTACTCCGGCGGAGGTCGAAGGAGGGGGGATCAGAACGCTTCGGGGGGGATGCACGAACGCCCCGGGACCGATCAGGTCCCGGGGCGCTCAACACCCGGAGGGCTTTCCCGGAGAATCAGAAGATCCGGCGGGCCTCGGCGTTCTGGCGGGAAAGGCGGACCTGGAGGGGATCCCCACGCTCAACATTGACCCGAATGTTCCAGTAAAGTTCCTCCGTGGGGAGGCTGTAACGGGCGTGAACCCACCACTCTCCCGGAGTCGGACGAACCGTGGCCTGGCCCATGGCGTCGGTGGTGTCGGCGAGGATGTCCCGGCCCGTTTCCCGAAGGCGGGCGGCCAGAATGGTGGTGTAGTCGGCAAAGGCCTGGTCCTCCCACTGCTCCTGGAGAATCCGGGCCTCGGCGAGCTCACCGAGCACGCGGCTCTGAATCGCTTCCACCCGGGCGAAGGCCTCGTTCTGGCGACGCTGGGCCGCGCTCACCCGAGCTTCGAGATCGTTGAACTCGTTGAACAGGATCCGGTAGCGCGCCTCGGCCTGAGTGTACTGCTGCAGTTCGCGGCTGATCTCCTGGAGCCGCTCCCGAAGGGCCAGCCACTCGGACTCGGCGAGCCGCTGCGTCTCCTGGGCGTCGAAGAGCGAATCCTGCATGATCTGCAGGGCCTCGGGGAAACCGGGCTCCGGCGATGGCGCGGCGGCGGTCAGGGAATCGAAGAGGGCGTCCCGGTCAAAGGGAAGCAGTTGGACCGCCAGGTTCTCGATCGGTCGAACGATCTGCTCGCCGCTTTCGGGATCCACTAGGTCGACTTCGGCACTGACCTGCACGGTCCCCGGGCCGCAGGCGGCCAGGGCGAAGGGGACCAGGGCGAGAGCCCACAGGTTCGTTCGCTTCATCGGGTCGCTCCAGGGGTTGATCGTGGAAAGTGGCCGCAAGGTAGTGCACCCTGCGGCTGGCATCAAGCATGTCGACATCCGGGGTCAGGGCGGGGTCATCATTCGTACGGGTCCGTAGACGAGAATCCGGGGCTCCCCCCGCGCGCCGGCCAAGGCTGCGAGTCCTTCCCGGCTGAGTCCCCAGCTCTCGGAGGCGAGGTCGGGAACTCCTCCGTCCAGCGATGCTCGGGTCGCCAGCCAGCGCGCCCGGAGACCTGGATCGGACCCCTCCAGCATCCGGGAGGATCGGTACCGACGTCGCGCCAGCTCGAAAAAGGCTCCGGGCGGCGGTTCCGAGGCAATGCCGGCGAGGGTGGAGAGAATTCGCGCCTCCCATTCCACCGCCGACTGCGGGTCCACGGTGGCCACCACCACGAGCAGGGGGATCCCTCCCGCATGTTCGAGGTGCACATCGGCCCGGTAGAGCCCGGGGTCCGGGGGGCTGGGATTGAGGGCGTCCGCCACCACCAGAACCAGAAAATCCTGGAGAACCCAGGGCGTGCCCCGGGGAAGCGCCCACGCCACTCCGATCCAGGTGCTGGTGATCTCCTCGTCGATGACCCTTCGGCTTCCGGCGCCCAGCGGCTGGCGAAGTCCCCCCGAGGGAAGGCTCAACCGCGGCGCCGGAACGCCCAGGTACAGCGGGGCCGGCGGAAGGAGATCGGTGGCGGGCGCCCCGCCTTCGCGGGGATCGGTCACCGCCGCGGGCGGCCGAGTCTCGGGCGATGCGGGGTCCTGGGGTCGCCTGGGCGCCGTCACCACACGTTCCAGTGGCCCCCCCAGGGCCCCTGCCTGCGCCTCCGAGACCGGGCCGACCACGGCCACCACCGCTTCATCCCACCGAAGGCTGCGGCTGCGCCAGGCCTCCAGCGTGGCAGGCGTCACGCTGCCCACACCCTGGACCGATCCTCCCACCGGACGCCCGTTCCCCGCCGGGTCGTTCAGGAGTCCCGCCAGGCGCTCCTCGTCCCAGGCCCGCTCGAAGGCTCGGACCGGAGCACCCGCCTGGAAGAGAAGTTCATCCATCAGGCGATCCCTGGCCGCCTGGACGGCCGCCTCGGAAAGGGGGCTGCCCGAAAGGAGTCCGGCGATCTCTCTCCATGCCGGAATCCATTCCAGGGAGGGAGCGAAGAGCGTCACCACCAGGGACTCGCGCTCCACGTCCACGTGAACCCGGGCACTCATGGGAGCGAGCAGACGGGCCCCTTCGGCTTCAAGGGCCCGGCCAAAGAGGAAGGCGGTGCCCTCCGAGCCCGGTGGATCCGCATGGGCACCTCGCGGGAAGCGGACCGAAACCGCGATGCCTGACCCGAGGGGCCGGGACTCCCAGATCACGCGGGCCGGGACCTGTCCCACCGCCGACGCTGGAGCCAGAAGGAGTCCGGCCGTACTCAGGAGCATCGCCCCGACGAGGAGCGCCGGGGTCCAGCACCCTTCCCGCCGTCGGTCCCTCATGGACGGATCTCCTGCTGAAGGGGCGAGCGACTCCCGAGGTCGGCCAGGAGGGCGCGAATGTCGGATGCCTCCATTCGAGCCAGGTCATCCAGGACCGTCTGGATGGAACGGGGTTCGAGGCCGGCGTCCAGAGCATGGCCTACCAGCTCGGCCAGGCCCCACGGGGTCGCGGCCTGCAGCAGGATGTCGCCGCGTACCCGGGCAGCGTGGGTTCGCACGGATTCGTCGGAGAGGGTGCCGCCGACTTCGGCCAGGAGTCCCCGAAGACGGGTCCGCATGGCCTGCTGCGTGCGCGGGTAGGCAGCGCCCGAGACCACGAGGGTCCAACGCCCGGCAATCTCCCAGACCTCTGCCCCCAGTTCGTAGTCCCCACCCCCGCTTTGAAGCCGGTCGCCGAGCAGCCCCACCATGACCAGGGCCCGGGCGTCCCGGGGGCGGTCCAGAGGCCAGGCATCCGCCACCCAGTGGCGAATGACCTCAGGGCTGAATCGGGGCTGTGGCAGGGACCCACCGGGAGGGGTGACCGGAGAGGGCGGCGAGGGCGGCAGGCCAAGGTCGGCGAGGGCCGCCAGCGCGACCTCGGCCACGACGTCGCCCACCAGGACCAACCGAGCCCGCTCTCGGGCATGGGAACGCTCCCACACGGCCTGGATCACCCCGGCGTGCATCCGCTCCAGGGCGGGGGTGGATCCCAGGAGCGGGACCCGGCTCCCTCCCGCCGCCTCCCGGATACGGAGAGCCAGAACTCCCTGGGGCGTCTCCTGGCGCCGGAGGACCTCGGCCAGCTGGTCGCGGCGCACCTGGTTGAACCGGTCAGGCTCCGGGGGGCGCAGGCCCTCGTTCAGGACACGGACGAGGAAGTCCAGCTCCGAAGCGGGGCCCGAGACGTCATAAACGAGCGCCTCGGGGGTTCGGGAGACCCGCGAGCGGGCGCCGATCCGCCGGGCCATGCTTCGCATCCGGTCATCGGCCAGGGAACGAAGGATCTGGCCAGCTCCCGCCTCCTCTTCCGACTCACCGAGGGGGACCGAGAGGCGGAGGGTCACCACCTGCTGGCCGGGCCGAAGAAAGAGATGGGTCTCGGGCCCTGCCGCCGGCCGGAGCACCAGATCCGCCTGGAAGACCTCGGGGTTGCCGTGGGCACCTGGCGAACCGGGATCGCCTCCCGGAGACGGAAGGAGAATCCCCAGGACCAGCAGAAGAAGGTTCACGAGGGAAGCCGCAGGGGAGTCAGCGCACCGGTTCGCTGATGATGTAGTTCATGGGGTCCACCGGCCGGTTGTTCCTCCGCACCTCGTAGTGGAGATGCGGAGAGGTGGTGAGGCCGGTCATCCCCACCTGGGCGATGACCTCGCCGCGCTCCACCTCCTGGCCAACGCGGACGAGGACCCGGGAGGCGTGAGCGTAGAGCGTCGTGATCCCGTATCCATGGTCGATTTCGACGCGCAGTCCATAGCCGGCCTGTCGGCTGGCGGCGACCACGCGCCCCCGTGCCGAGGCCCGGATGGGGGTGCCCACCGGGGCCGGAACGTCGATGCCCTGGTGGGGGGTGCTGCGGTTGTGAATCGGATGAAAGCGGGCGTTGGAGAACCTGGAGCTGATGCGACCGTCCACCGGCAGGATGGACGGCGTGGACTCCAGAATGTCCAGGTGCATGGCCAGCGAATCGGCCGCTTCGGAAAGGCTTTCCCGGAGGATCCGGGCCCGTCGCTCCAGGGCGTGGAGGTCGTAGGCCGCGGCGAAGGACTCCGCCCCCAGGTCCTGCCGGACCGCGTACAACGGATGGGAGGCCAGATCCGGGGAGCCCGGGCCCCCGACACCGGCCTGCAGGACGTCCACGTCCAGGGGGTCGAGGCCGGCCATGATCCGTACCTCGGCATCCCGGTCAACCAGTTCTTCCATGACGGACTGGAAGCCCGACACCTGGTCCCGAATGGACTCGAGTTCGGCCGCCAGGAGCGCGTTTTCATGCTCGAGCTGGGCCGCCCGGTGGACGTCATTGACACGGAGGGCGAAGAATCCTCCCAGGAGCACAAGGGCGATGCCCAGGAAGCCCGTGCCTCCCAGGGCGAAGCGAAGGGCCCGATGTCCCAGGGTGATCTCCCGAAGACGTTCCCGCTCGTCGGAGAGGACGAGGAGGGTCCATTTTTTTCCGGTCATGTAGCTTCCGTTGGAAGTTCCGGCAGGCAGATCCGCCCCGTCCCGACAGGGAGAGCAGACCAGTGTATCCGGCCCAGCACGGGTGTGTCAACGATGTCAGAAAAGGCCTGACACCCTCGGGTGCCCGACCCCTTCAGTTTCCGCCCTCGACGCTCTCGTCCAGCCGAGGGAAGAGTGGCAGCCCTTTAGCTACTCCCGCACCCGCCAGAAGGATCCGCGGTGCCTCGTCGAGGGTCGGGACTTCACCCACGCCGAGCCGTGCCGCCAGCTCCGTCATCCGCGACGGCATGGCGGGGAGGAGGAGGGCCGCGAGGACCACGAGCACGCGGGCCAGGGAAGCCAGGGTCTCGTCCAGGTGGGCGGCCTGCGCCGGGTCCCTGGCCTGGCTCCAGGGCTCACGGGCCTCCACGTATCCGTTGGCGGTGCGGGCCAGATCCATGGCATGCCCCAGGGCTTCGTTCACCCGCAGGGCCTCCATGGCCTCGTGGAACCGGCGGATGGCCAGTGAGGATTCCTCGGCCAGGCCGTCGTCGGAGGCTGCCGGAATCACGCCGTCCCGGTACCGGACGATCATGGAGAGGGTCCGGGAGGCCAGGTTGCCCAGGACGTTGGCCAGTTCTTCGTAGCGGGTAAGAAAGCGCTCGGGGGTGTAGGAGGCGTCGGACCCGGTGGGCATTTCGCGGAGCAGGTACCAGCGGAGCGCATCCGCCCCCACCCGCTCCTTGAGGGCCAGGGGATCCACCACGTTCCCCAGCGACTTGGACATCTTGGTGTCGCCCACCACCCACCACCCGTGGGAAAGGATCCGGCGGGGAAGGGGAAGCCCTGCCCCGAGCAGAAGGGTCGGCCAGTAGACCGCGTGCGTTGTCAGGATGTCCTTCCCGATGAGGTGCACATCGGCCGGCCACCACGAACCCGCCAGGTTGCCGTCGGCGTCCACGGTGTCGAACCCCTGGTGCGCCGGTTCCGCCTCCGGGCGGATGGCGCCGGATGCGGTGAGGTAGTTGACCAGGGCGTCGACCCGCACGTAGGTGACGTGGTCCTCGTCGAAGGGAAGGGGGATCCCCCAGGCGAGACGCGCACGGGGCCGGGAAATGGAGAGGTCCTCCAGCGGCTTCTGAAGGAATCCCATGACTTCGTTTCGGCGGGTCTCGGGGAAGATCCATTCCGGGTGGTCCTCGATGTGGCGGACCAGGTCCTCCTGGAAGGCGCTCATCCGGAAGAACCAGTTCTTCTCCCGGATGCGCTCCACCGGACGTCCGGCGATGGGATCGGTCTGTCCGGGGCCGAGTTCCTTTTCCGTGAAGAAGCGTTCCTCGTGCACCGAATACCAGCCCTCGTACTCGGCGGCATAGATGTGGCCCCGGTCGTGGAGACGCTGCACGAAGGCCCGGACCACCGCCTTGTGTTCGGCTTCGGTGGTCCGGATGAAGCGATCGTAGGAGATCTCCAGCCCCTGCCAGGCCTCCTGGAAGCGGCCCGCCATCTGGTCACAGAGTTCCTGGGGCGCCACGCCTCGGCGGGTGGCCTCCTCCTGGATCTTCTGCCCGTGCTCGTCGGTTCCGGTCAGGAACAGGACGCTGGCCCCGGCCTGCCGATGGTAGCGGGCCAGGGCGTCGGCCAGGAAGGTCGTGTAGGCGTGCCCGATGTGCGGCTCGCCGGAGGCGTAGTAGATGGGCGTGGTAAGGTACACGCGCCGAGGGCTCGAACTCATGGGGTGGAACTCATGCGGGGGAACTCATGTGTCGGTATCCTTCTGAAGCCGACTCCGGGTGGCCTGCTGCACCTCTTCCTTGAGCTCGTCCAGGGCCACGGTGCGCCGTTCGCCTTCCGGGTTCCGAAGGGTCACCCGGTCTCTCCAGATGTCCAGGCTGAGCACTCGTTCCTCCCCCCGTGCGGTCACGAGAATTCGACCTTCACGGGGAAAGCGGCGCCTCGCCTGGACGTAGGTGTCATGCTCGTACATGAGGCAGCACATGAGGCGGCCGCAGCATCCGGAGATCTGCGAGGGATTCAGGGAGAGGTTCTGGTCCTTGGCGAGCTGGAGGGACACGGGCTTGAGCTCGGGAAGCCAGGTGGAGCAGCAGAGTTCCCGCCCGCAGCGGCCCACGCCTCCGAGGAGCGCCGCCGCGTCCCTGACTCCGATCTGGCGCAGCTCGATGCGCGAACGGAAGGTGCGGGCCAGGTCCCGGACCAGTTCGCGGAAGTCGACCCGGCGTTCCGCCGTGAAGAAGATCGTCAGCTTGTTGCGGTCCAGCTGCCACTCGGCCTCGGTCACCTTCATCTTGAGCCCGTGGGCTTCCACCTTGTGCCGGGCCTCCACCCGAACCCGGTCCTCGTCGCGGCGGAGCGCTTCCATGGTTGCCATCTCGTCGTCGGAGGCGGCACGAAGAATCCGGAGGTCCGGCACCGGCGTGCTGCATCCTCCGGACGAGGAGCAGGTGCGCTCGGCGATGGCACCCAGCGCCGCCAGGGTCCCCAGGTCCTCTCCCCGATCCGCCTCCACCACGACGGCCGCGCCCGGGAGCAGGCGATCCGCCAGACCCGGGTCCACGAGGAAGTAGCCCCGCCGCGTTCCCTTGAAGGCGACCTCGGCAAAGGTCCCGACGGATTCCGGGCGCGCGGGGGTGGTCACCGGGGCGGACACGGACGTCAGGAGGCCGTGGCGGAGGGGGCGGGCTCATCCAGCCATGCGCCCATGGCTTCGTACTTGTCCCATCGCGCCTTTCTGCGGTCCTCGGCAGAGAGGGCCGCCAGGTCGGACAGGTGCCGGACCAGCGTGTCGCCGAGGGAGGCGGCGGTGGCGTCCCAGTCGGCGTGGGCGCCCCCGGCGGGCTCCGGGATCACCTCGTCGCAGACGCCCAGGCGGTGCAGGTCCGAGGAGGTAAGCTTGAGGGCCTGGGCGGCCTTTCCCCGATGCTCGGCGGACCGCCAGAGAATGGCGGCGCACCCTTCCGGCGAGATTACCGAGTACACGCTGTGCTCGAGCATGAGGATCCGGTCGGTAACCCCGAGGGCAAGCGCTCCGCCGGAGCCACCTTCGCCGATGACCACGGAGACCAGGGGGACCCGGAGCCGCGCCATCTCGCGGAGGTTCATGGCGATGGCCTCGGCCTGGCCCCGCTTCTCGGCCCCGAGCCCGGGATAGGCCCCCGGGGTGTCGATGAAGGTCACCACCGGCCTGCGGAACTTCTCGGCCATCCGCATGAGGCGGAGCGCCTTGCGGTATCCCTCCGGATGGGGCATGCCGAAATTCCGGAGGATGTTTTCCTTCATGTCCCGGCCCTTCTGGTGGCCGATGACCATGACGGGCTGCCCACGGAGCCTCGCCCACCCTCCGACGATGGCCGCATCGTCCCGGAACGCCCGGTCGCCGTGGAGCTCCATCCAGTCGGTGAAGACCCGTTCCATGTAGTCCAGCGTGTAGGGCCGGCGGGGATGCCGGGCCACCTGGACCTGCTCGATGGGCGTCAGGTTCTGGTAGGTCTCCTCGCGGAGGCGCTGCAGTTTTTCCCGCAGCTCGGAAAGCTCTCCGGAGACGTTGATTCCCTTCTTCTCGGCGAGTTGCAGGAGCTTCTGAATCTGCTCCTGAAGCTCCACCATGTCGCGCTCGAACTCGAGGTGCGGAACGGTGGCCAAGGGCCCTCCCCTGAGGTTCGGCTCATCCGGGCCATGGAACTCCCGGTGCCGCAGGATACACGGAGACGAATCCTCAATCTAACAGGTCGGTGGAAAAGGGGCGAAGGGAGGGGCCGCGGGGGCGTCCCCATCCTCCCCGTTCGGGGGCGAGCCGGCAAGGGCCGCCTCGATGTCGGCGAGGACCTCCGCCACGGAGCGGATGTCGCGGATCCCCTCCACGCTCCGTCCCGCCTGCCAGATGGCCCGACCGGGACCAGCCCCGGTCCGGCCTCCGTTCTCGGCGCCCGGCTCCGATCCCTTTCGCGCCGCCCGTCCGGCTTCCTGCCGCGCCGCCCGACGAAGGGCCAGCGCCGCCCGGAGGGTGTAGAGCGTTCGCATCCAGTGCTTCGTCCTCCGGCCTCGAAGCAGCCGCCGCGCCAGGGGGCCGGCCTGGAGTCCCATGCGCCGGATCCACGGGGTGGCGATGACCGCCACGGGAACGCCGGTGATTCGCTCCGACCAGACGATGTCATCCTCGCCGGCGGCCACGATGGCCTGCTTGTAGGAGGCGGAGGCGGTGCACTCGGTCGTGGCGATGAAGCGGGTCCCCATCTGCACGCCGTCGTACCCCAGGCGAAGGGCCTCCACCACCCCGCCGGGCGTGCTCACTCCTCCGGCGCAGACGACCGGGAGTCCCAGGTCGCCCACCTCGTCCAGGAGCTCCCCGGCGGTCCGGGGGCCCGGGTGTCCCCCGGCGCGTCGATTGACCCCGATCAGCCCGTGGACCCCCGCATCCCTCCCCTTGAGTGCCCATTTCCGCTCCGTCACGTCGTGATAGACCAGGCCGCCGGCCGGGGCCACCCGTTCCACCACCCACCGGGGATTCCCCAGCGAGGTGACGAAGAAGCGGACTCCTTCGTCGAGGGCGATGTCGATCCAATCCTCCATTCGGGCGCGGTACCGGCGCGATCCGCCCTCGAGGAGCGCGTTCATTCCCACCGGGGCGCCCTTCGCCAGGCGTCGGGTCAGGCGGACGCCCTCCCGGAAATCATGGCCATGCACCCAGGTGAGGGAGACGGGCTGGAGGATGCCCAGACCCCCGGCGGCAGAGACGGCAGCCACCAGTTCGGGATTGGAGCACGGGTACATGGCGCCCCCGATCACCGGAAGACGGATTCCCGCAGCCCGGGTGAGGGGGGTTTCGGAACGGGAAGCGGAGGAGGGTGCCGGGTCGGGAATCATTCTGTACGTTACCGGCAGAGGGCGCGGGGGGCACCCCCCGCGTCCGGGCGCTACCGTGCGCCGCCCCGCCGGGCATCTGCTCCTTCGCCACGAGCGGCACCTTCGAAACGACCGCCCACACCGCAGGCCTCCACATGAACGATCACCAGGACGACTACGAGAAGCTCGGTGCCTTCTACCTGGGGCGCCTCCGGGATCCCGCCACCGGGGAACGCACCCCGCAGTCCCTTCTCTACGACTCCCGGGACCTGACCACCCACGGGGTGATCATCGGGATGACGGGGAGCGGGAAGACGGGGCTGGCGCTGGCGGCGCTGGAGGAAGCGGCCATGGACCGCATTCCGGTCATCGCCATCGATCCCAAGGGGGACCTGGCGAACCTCTTCCTGACCTTTCCCGACCTGGCGCCCTCGGATTTCCGCCCCTGGATCAACGAGGAGGTGGCTCGGCAGCGCGGGCAGGACCCGGACAGCTTCGCCGCCGCGGAGTCGGAGAAGTGGCGGAGCGGCCTCGCCGGCTGGGGTCAGGACGGGGACCGGATCCGGCGGCTTCGGGAGGCGGCGGACTTCGCCATCTACACCCCCGGGAGTGCCGCCGGCCGGCAGGTCTCGGTGCTTCGCTCCTTCGGCGTTCCCAGCGCGGCGGTGCTGGCGGATCCGGATGCGCTCCGGGAGCGGATCCAGTCCACGGTGACGAGCCTCCTGGCGCTCATGGGCATCCAGGCGGACCCGATCCGAAGCCGTGAGCACATCCTCCTCTCGACCATCCTCCAGAACGCCTGGGAGCACGGACGATCCCTGGAGCTCGGCCACCTCATCGAGGCCATCCAGCGCCCCCCGTTCGCCCGGGTCGGGGTCATGGAGCTCGAGAGCTTCTACCCGTCGAAGGACCGGTTCGACCTGGCGCTGCGCCTGAACGGGATCCTGGCCTCCCCCGGGTTCCAGGCGTGGATGGAAGGGGAGCCGCTCCACATCCCCTCCTTCCTCTACACCCCCGAGGGAAAGCCCCGCGTCAGCATCTTCTCCATTGCCCACCTGGGCGAAGACGAGCGGATGTTCTTCGTGGCCATGCTCCTGAACGAGATCCTCTCGTGGATGCGGGGGCAGAGCGGGACCTCGAGCCTTCGGGCCCTGGTCTACATGGACGAGATCTTCGGATTCTTTCCGCCCTCGGCCAATCCCCCCTCCAAGCCGCCCATGCTGACCCTGCTCAAGCAGGCGCGGGCCTTCGGGGTGGGGATGCTGCTGGCCACCCAGAACCCGGTGGACCTGGACTACAAGGGGCTGGGCAACACGGGAAGCTGGTTCATCGGCCGGCTGCAGACGGAGCGGGACAAGGGCCGGATCATGGATGCCCTGCTGGGCGCCATGACCGGCTCGAATCCTCTCTCGAGGCAGGAACTGGACCGGCTCATTTCGGGGCTGGGGCAGCGGCAGTTCCTGCTGCACAACGTGCATGACGGGGCCCCGGTCCTCTTCGAGACCCGGTGGGTCATGTCGTACATGGCCGGACCCATGACGCTGCAGCAGCTGCGGGTCCTGGCGCGAGCAACTTCCTCGGGGTCGGTGGCGCCGGGGGCCGTGGTGCCTGGGGCCGGAGTGCCCGAGGTCGTTGCGGCCGCCGGCATGGCGGCATCGCCCGCGCCCGGCATGGCGCCCGCCCCGCTGCCGACACCTTCGCACCCGGGGGCAGCTTCCTCCCCTGCCCCTGCTGCCGCTTCCGCCCCTGCCCCTGCTGCCGCCGCTGCGACCCGACCCCTCCTGCCTCCCGGCATCCACGAGTACTTCCTGGCCCCCATCCGCGGGGGGGAGGGATTCCGGTACGCGCCGGCCCTCGGCGTCTTCTGCGACGTCAGCTACCGGAACGCCCGGGCCGGCGTGGACGAGGTTCGCCCCGTCCGGATCCTCCTTCCCTTCGAGGCCGGGCCGGTGCCGGTCAACTGGGACCGGGCCGAAGAGGTGGAACTGGAACTGGACCACCTGGAAGACGCGCCGCTGGAGGCCACCGGTTACGGAGACCTGCCGGCCGACGCCTCCCAGCCCCGGAGCTATGCCGGATGGGGACGGGAGGCCCAGCGCTGGATCCAGGCCAGCCTCCCGCTGACCCTCCTGGAATCAAGGGCGCGGAAACTCGTTTCCCGGCCGGGAGAGAGCGAGGCTGACTTCCGGATGCGCCTGGCCGACTTGCGGCGGGAGGCGCGAGACGAGGCGGTGGACCGGATCCAGAAGCGCTACCAGCCCCGCCTCCAGACCATCCAGGAGCGGGAGCGACGTGCCCTTCAGGCCGTGGAGAAGCGGGCGGGCATGGCCCAGCAGCGCACCCTGGACACGGCGCTCCGGGTCGGCGAGGGGCTCCTCGGCGCCTTTTTCGGCCGGAAGACGTCGACGGCGCGCACGGGCACGGCCGTCCGGTCTGCCGGACGGGTTCTCCAGGGGCGCCAGGAGGTGGCCCAGGCGGAAGAGACGGTGGAGGCCGTCCGGGAGCAGTTCCGCCAGATGGAGGAGGAGTTCCAGGAGGAAGTGCGAAAGGTGGAGATGAGCTACGCGGAGGAGGATCCCCTGGAAGAAGTCCAGATCCGGCCGACACTCACGGGAATGTCCGTGAGACTGACCACCCTGCTCTGGATGCCGGAGGACGGAAGCGGGCGAGCCCTCTGGCGGTAGGGGAGGCGTTCGCCTGGGTAACCCCCGAAAGGTTACGCCCCCCGGGGCTCGCCGCCCATCCTTCGGCAGCCCCATCACCCCAGCTTCGTGGCAAGGTCAGCGCCCCCGGAGCGTCACATCAGCGAGGAGAACATGGCGAGTTACAGGATCGACGAGATCGAGGGTATCGGACCGGCCTACCGGGAGCGCCTGGAGAAGGCGGGGATCGGCAACACGGTCCAGCTGCTGGAGAAGGCCGGGAGCAAGCGGGGGCGGGTCAAGCTGGCCGAGGAGTCGGGGATCGAGGAGAAGCGGATCCTCACCTGGGTGAACCTGGCCGACCTCATGCGCCTGAACGGGGTGGGCAAGCAGTTCGCGGAACTCCTGGAGGCCGCCGGCGTCGACAGCGTCAAGGAGCTTCGGCACCGGAACGCGGGCAACCTGGCCAAGGCCATGGCGGAGACCAACGCAGAGAAGAAGCTGACCCGCGCCGTGCCCTCGGAGTCCCAGATCCAGAAGTGGATTGACTCCGCCAAGGAGACGGAGCCGGCCGTCACCCACTGACGCCGTCACCCACTGACGACGTCGCCCACGGACGTCGTCGCCCACTGACGTCATCACCCAACGACGGATGGGCCGCCGGGAGATCCGGAGACTGAAATCTCGGAGACTCCCGGCGGCCTTTCGGCCTGGACCGCGCCGCGCCGAGGGGCCAACACCCGTCCTGGCGCATCGTCCCGCCCGGGCTCGGGCACGAGGAGCCACACGGTCACCCCCATCCCCAGCACGGCCACGCCGGCCAGCATGGAGGTCACACCGTACCCCGCGGAGGCGTAGAGGAGGCCGGCCAGGGTCCCTCCCACCGCGAAGCCGACCTGCCCCAGGGCCATGGTGAGGCTCAGGAGCGAGCCCCGGCGATCATCGGAGACCAGCCCCGTGAGGAGAGCCGAGAAGGGACCGACGCGCATGGCCACCAGTGCCATTACCAGGAAGAACCAGGGGTAGGCAAGGGTGACGGAGCCTACCACCAGCGTAGTCAGGGCCATGACCACGGAGAGCCCCACGCAGGAGATGAGGATGATGCGCTTTCGGCCGACCTCGTCCGAGATGCGCCCTGCCTGCGGTCCCACGAGCACGTTCGCAACGCCCCCCACCAGGAAGAGGAGGGCGATCTGGTTGGCGGTGGCGCCTACCCCTCGTTCCAGCCAGGTGGGGAGGTAGACCACGTAGAGGGAAACCCCCAGGAACATGAGGAAGAAGGCGCCGGCCGCCGCCGAGATCTCCGGGCGTTTCAGGAGGGTGGCGTAATCCCTCACGGCGCGGCGGAGGGTGACCGGGTTCGCGCTTCGCTCCACCTCGGGCTGGGGGAGCCGGAGGAGGGCGAGGAGGAAGGTGGCCGCCATGGAGGCGGCGAAGAGGAGGAAGGGGATCCGGAATCCGAAGGCGCCGGCCATCACCACGCCCATGGGGATGCCCAGGATCTGCCCGAAGGCCGCGCCGCTCATGACCCACCCCGTGGCCCACCCACGTCGTTTGTAGGGAAAGTAGTCCCCCACGTACGAGACGGCGGCCCCGCTGAGGATTCCGCCCGCCACCCCGGTCAGGGCCCGGACCAGCATGAAACTCCAGTAGCCCTGGACACCGGCATGAGCGAGGAGCCCCAGCGTCATGAGCCCGGATCCCGCGAGGAGGATGCGGCGGCGCCCCACCCGGTCCGAGAACGGACCCGAAAGGATGGCGAAGATTCCCACCATTACGGAGTAGGCCGAAACCAGCGTCCCCAGGAGTCCCTCGGCAATCCCCAGCTCATCTCCCACCAGGGGGAGGATGGGGGCGATGATCATGATCTGGCTGCTGGCCGAGAAGACCAGGAGCCAGAGTGTGAAGACGACGAGGGCGGGACGGGGCTTCGGGACGGTCACCGGGTGTCGCGGTGCATCACGTAGGGATTGCGCTGGTCTGTGGGATAGACCACGGTGCGGAAGAGGTTGACGTGGGGTGGGGCGGCGGCCACGTAGCGGATCACCTCGGCCACGTCGTCGGGGGAGAGGGGGGTGTACCCCTCGTACACCTTCCGGGCGCGCTCCACATCGCCGTGGAACCGGACCTCGGAGAACTCGGTTTCCACCAGCCCCGGGTCCACCGACGAGATCCGGATGGGGGTGCCCACCAGGTCCAGGTTCATGGCCTCGGTGAGGGCCTTCACCGCGAACTTGGTGGCGTTGTAGACATTGCCTCCCGGGTAGACCGTGTCCCCGGCGATGCTCCCCAGGTGGATCACGTGTCCCCGCCCCCGGGCCACCATGAGGGGGAGGATGGCCCGGCTCATGTAGAGCATCCCCTTCACGTTGGTGTCGATCATTTCCTCCCAGTCCTCGATCTTCCCCTGGTGGATGGGGTCGAGGCCACGGGAGAGTCCGGCGTTGTTCACCAGGATGTCCGGAACGAGCTCCTCTGCCTCGAGCTCTTCGCACCAGCCCCGAACCGCGGCGGGGTCCCGGACGTCCAGGGTGCGGAGATGGACCTCGGTTCCGTGGGCGTCACGGAGCTCGGCGGCCAGCTCCTCGATCCGTGGGCGCCGGCGCGCGGCCAGCAGGAGCCGGGAGCCGGCAGCGGCGAAGGCCCGGGCGGTGGCCGCCCCGATTCCGGCGGAGGCCCCGGTGATCAGGACAAGGGCTCCGCGAAGGGGGTCCTGGGGCGCGTGGCTCATGGAGGAATCCTGGAGATGGGGACGACGGGGCCGGAGGGGAGGCTCAGACCCCGCGAGCCACCCGGGGTTCCGGGGTTTCCGGGGGCCGAGGTCGGGCGCTAGACTCTATCCATGCTCATGAACGTTCTCCTCCTGGGAGCGCTGGCCCTGGCCGCGCCTTTTTCTGTCGATCCCCCTGTCGATCCGGGGGCTTCCGACCCCGACGCCCCCATCCAGTCCCTCCGCATCCCGGACGATGAGCGCATCCGGATCGACGGGAACCTGGACGAGGCGGCCTGGGCCCGGGCCATTCCGGTGACCGACTTCACCCAGCAGGACCCGGTGGAGGGCGGGATTCCCTCCGAACGCACCGAGATCCGCATCCTTCACGACCGGGACGCCCTCTACATCGGGGCCAGCTTCTTCGATTCCGATCCCCGGGGCATCATCGGTCACCAGCGGCGTCGAAACGCCGGCCTCGGGACGGACGACCGGTTCATGTGGGTCCTGGACACCTTCCTGGACGGGCGCACCGGGTACTTTTTCGAGACCAACCCCGCCGGCCTCATGGGGGACGGGATCCTCACCCCGGGGAGCGGCGGATCGGTGAACAAGTCCTGGGACGGGATCTGGGAGGTCCGGACACGCATCCACGAGGAGGGATGGACGGCGGAGATCCGCATCCCCTTCTCTACCCTGAACTTCGATCCGACCGTGGACGCCTGGGGCATCAACTTTCAGCGGACCATCCGGCGACGGAACGAGGAGATTGTCTGGCGCGGATGGCGTCGAACCCAGCCGTTGACCCGGCCGGTCCACGCGGGGCGGGTCACCGGGATCCAGGATGTCTCGCAGGGGCGCGGGGTCGAGCTGCGGCCCTTCGTCACCACCTCCGGTGACCAGGTGGCCCAGCAGGGACCGGAGTGGGACGGACGGGCCAAGACGGGACTCGACCTCACGTGGAGCGTGACACCGAGCCTGCGGGCGGCCTTCACCGTGAACACCGACTTCGCCGAGGTGGAGGTGGACCAGCGGCGAGTGAATCTCACCCGCTTCCCGCTCCGCTTTCCGGAACGACGGGACTTCTTTCTGGAGGGCTCGGGAGTCTTCTCCTTCGCCTCCAGTTCGGGTCCCAGCCCCTTCTTCTCCCGCCGCATCGGGCTCGTGGCCGGTCAGGAAGTGCCCATTCGTGCCGGGACCCGCCTGGTGGGCCAGGTCGGGCGCCAGGAGGTGGGCTTCTACCAGCTCCGGACCGGCGCGGCCACCATGGGCACGCTCGAGGCCCCGCTCGACGTCCCCTCCGAGGACTTCACCGTGGCCCGCGTGAAACGCGCCCTCTTCCAGCAGTCCCACGTGGGGGCGGTCTACACGCGTCGGGCCGATGCGGGGGCCGACGACGTGCGGCCGAACCGACACACGGTGGGGGTGGACGCGGACTTCTTCACCTCCACCTTCCTCGGCCGGTACAACGCCCAGGTGGAGGGGTTCCTCGTGGCCCATACCGACCCGGA
>SKNW01000065.1 GCA_007120305.1 Gemmatimonadota bacterium
ATTCTTCCCGGAGGGCCGCGAATGCCCATGCCCGAGGCCGCCTTCATGCCCCGGTACGTGCAGGTGGCACCCCGGGCCCACGGAATGTTCGAATGGGCCCATGTCCTGCACCGGCAGAGCTACGACATCCTGGCCGATCCCTCCCTCTCCGAAGAGGAGCGGGATCGGGCCATGGCCGAACTCCTGGCTCACTACCAGTCCAGCGACCTGGCCTTTCCCGTTGAACCCAAGGGGATGGAGATCATGGACGGGCAGGTCTTCTCCAAGGCCTTTCGGGAGAAGTACCCGAAGTTCAATGGGCTGATCTGGGCGTACCACTGGCTCCAGGTGGCCGTCTACGAGCCCCTCCTGGTGTACGACGATCCCGCAGAACGGAGGGCCGCGCTCCAGGCCACCATTGCGCGCTTCTGGCAGATGCTGGCCGATCCACCGGGGGCCCTCCCTTCGGAGATGCCCATGACCCCGGCCATCTCGCCGGTCTTCACCGAGCGGTATCCGGAGTTCGCCGCCATTTTCGACAACCTCCACATGATGCACGACGTGGTGTCGGATGTCCTGGTCTCGGAAACCGTGGGGCCGGACCGGGTGCGCGGGGAGCTCTGGCGGCAGGTGGGGCTCTTTCTCGACCCCGAGGCCATGAGCACGAGCATCGAGGCGTGGATTGCCATGGCGCTGGCCCATGGGGTCGATGCGCAGGGGGGGCCGGCCGTGGGGTGGCTCCCGGAGGTACCGACGCGGGACGCGCACGGCGGGCATGACGCCCACCAGCATCACCATCCCGAGGAGAACCCGTGACACGCGGGCGAGTCCCGTGTCGTGAGCTCTGTTGAGTGAGTCCAGAGGAAGGGGCCGCAGCCGGGGGTGTCGGCTGCGGCCCCTTTTCGGCTGCGACCCCTATTTCGAAACCTGCGCCCTGGCGCCGTCGGCCTTCGCACCCTCGTTCTCCGCACCCTCAACCTCCGCGCCTTCAACCTCCGCACCCTCGACCCGGGAGGGATGGGCGCGTATTCTCCCTGGCAGCGTCGTCTCCATTCCTCTTCGGGAGTCCCCATGCCGGTCTTCACACGGGCCCTTCTGCCCACCCTTTGCGTCGCGGCATTCTTCAGCGCCTTCTTCGTTCTTCCCTCGAGCGTTTCCGCCCAGCATGCCGGCCACGGTCCCGCCGCCGTCGGGGGAGCTCCCGAGGAGGCGACGCTCCCGCTCTACGATGCCATGGGCCCCTACACGCGGACGATCACCACCTCGAGCGAGCTGGCACAGGCGTACTTCAACCAGGGGATCGCGCTTACCTACGGCTTCGCCCACGCCGAGGGAGTCCGCTCCTTCCGCGAAGCCCAGCGACTCGATCCGACCTGTGCGTCGTGCTTCTGGGGCGAGGCATGGGCGCTGGGACCGCACATCAACGGGCGCATGGGGAACCCGGCGGCGGTGGAGGCGCATGCCGCCATCCAGCGCGCCATGGAGCTCAGAGGGAACGCCTCCGAGGTGGAGCGGGCCCTCATCGAGGCCATGGCAGTGCGCTATGCCGAGGACCCGGAAGCCGCGGAGCGGGCGCAGCTCGACTCCCTCTATGCGCGGGCCATCGGGGAGGTGGCGGTGCGCTTCCCCCGCGACCTGGAGGTCCTCACCCTGGCAGGGGAGGCCCAGATGGTTCTCCGCCCCTGGAACTACTGGACCGAGGACGGGGAGCCCTTCGAGAACACGGTGGAGGCGGTGAGAATCCTGGAGCAGGCGCTTGCCGTGGATGTGACCCACCCCGGCACCTGCCATCTCTACATCCACCTGGTGGAGGCCTCGCCGGCGCCGGAGCGGGCCGCAGAATGCGCCGACCACCTTCCCCACATGATCCCGGGGGTGAGCCACATTCCCCACATGCCGGCCCACGCCTTCATGCGGATCGGGCGCTACGGCGATGCCGTGCGGGGCAACCAGATGGCGTGGATCGCCGACCAGAGGTCCCACGTGGACGGGGCCCCGGCGGTCTACCCCTCCCACAACCTCCACATGCTCTTCTTCGCCGCGGCCTTCGACGGGCAGAGCGCGGTGGCCCTGCAGGCGGCCCGGGATGTGACCCGCATCGCCCCCGCCTTCGGAATCTACATCCCCCTGGCCCACGTCCGGTTCGGGCGGTGGGAGGAGATCCTGGAGCTTCCCCTGCTGGACGTGAGCCCCTTCGCCACGGCGGTCTCCCACTACGCCCGGGGAATGGCCCGCCTGCGGGAGGGATCCGTGGACCTGGCCCGGGTGGAGCTGCAGGCGCTGGAGGTCATGCGCGAACGCACCGACGAGAACGTTCGCTTCCGCGGGCACCTGCAGCGGGACCTGCTGGGAATGGCCCGGGGGACCCTCCTGGGAGAGATCCTGGCCGAAGAGGGCGACGTGGACGGGGCGGTCCGCGTCATGGAAGAGGCCATCGCCCTGGAGCGATCCCTGAACTACGACGAGCCCGAGCCCTGGCCCATCCCGGTCCGTCATACCCTGGGGGCGGTGCTCCTGGAGGCCGGACGCCACGCCGACGCCGAACGGGTCTACCGTGAGGCGCTGGCCATCCACCAGGACAACGGGTGGTGCCTGAAGGGGCTCGCGGCAGCGCTCCGGGGCCAGGGGCGGGATGCGGAGGCCGCAGAGGTGGACGCTCGCTTCGACGAGATGTGGGTCCGGGCGGACGTCTGGATCGGTGGTTCCCGGTTCTGACAGCAGGGATGTCTCAAGCTGGACACGAGAGGCGTTTCGGTCGATCCGAACCCCCGGAGGATACCTGCGGAGACGGGCGGAAGGGTGCATCACGGTTTTGACAATCAATTCTCAACAAGCGAGTTTCCTCCTTTCTACCGTTCACCAGGAGACTGCTCGTGCCAAGCCGCCGACTCCTCGCATGGGTCTCGGTGCCCCTGCTCGCTGCGGCCTTCGTCGTTCTTCGGGGAGAAGGCGCGGAGGAGGGAGCCGGCATCCATGGGTACCGTGAAATCGAATGGATCGATCTCCTCCCCGATGGAGATTTCGAGGCGCTCATGAACCCGCCGGCCTGGGTGGACGAGGTGGAGGAGGGGTCGGCGGCCGACATGCTGGACGCGGCGGATTTCATGGGGGATCCGGAGTCCCGTCGATATTTCGAGGCCCTGAATTCCGCCGACGTCGTGGAGCGGTGGGTCCGAAAGCCGATTCGAATTCCGGGCTTCATTGTTCCGCTCGAGTTCGACCATCGGCAGCGGGTGACCGAGTTCTTCCTCGTGCCCTACTTCGGGGCGTGCATCCATCTGCCTCCGCCCCCTCCCAACCAGATGATCCACGTGCGGTACCCCGAGGGTCTCTCCCTTGCTCGCCTCGAGGATGCGTTCTGGGTCGAGGGGATGCTCGGTGCCTCGGTCACGGCCCACGCCCTCGGGACGTCAGCCTATGACCTGGAGGGTCACCGGATCCGCCCCTGGATTCTGGAGGGTCCCTGATCCCCCGTCTCCGACACCAGAGGCTGGAGAGGAACCTACACCCCGAACTGCCGCAGGTGACGGTCCAGGTGCTTGGCGAAGAGGTTGCTCCACTCCCTGGCGCTGGAAGGCCAGTTTGTCGCTAAGGGGTCCGAAGTTGGGGTAGTCCCGACCCTCGAAGTGCCCCCGCCCCAGCCGGGCGGTCCGCTCCACGTACCCGGCCCAGAGGGGCGGGGACTGGGGCGTCAGGGCGCGGATGCGTTGGATGAACTCCTCCGCCGCGGTCGGATCGAAGACGTCGGTCATGGCCTCCTCGTGCGGCGGCGTCAGCGCCCGTCGCCCTCGTCGCCGTAGATGGCCGTGAAGGGCTCGCCGCCCGCCAGATAGTGGCCGCGGTACATCCCCGGGGTGTTCATGTAGAGGACCGGGCGGCCTTCGCGGTCCAGCCCGATGACCCCGCCGGTGCCGCCCAGCGCGCCAAGGCGGTCGTCGATCACCGCCCGGGTGGCGACCTCGATGGACTCACCGAGGTACTCGATCCGGGCGCAGATCTCCCGGGCCACCACGGTGCGAATGAAGTACTCCCCGTGGCCCGTGGCGGAAATGGCGCAGGAGGCGTTGGAGGCATAGGTCCCGGCCCCGATCACCGGGACGTCGCCCACCCGCCCGAAGCGCTTGTTGGTCATCCCCCCCGTGGAGGTGGCGGCGGCCAGGTCTCCGTTCCGGTCCCGGGCCACGGCGCCTACCGTCCCGATCATGCGGTTCTCCTCGAGATGCCAGGAGAGCTCCACCGTCTCCCGCTCCCGGGCGCGCTCCAGCGCTTCCCACCGCTGCTCCGTGTAGAACCAGGAGGGATCCACCTCCTCCACCCCGTGCTGTCGGCCGAAGACCTCGGCCCCGTCGCCCACCATGAAGACATGGGGTGACTGCTCCATGACCAGGCGAGCCAGGTCGATGGGGTTCTTGAAGATGCGCACGCCCGCCACCGCCCCGGCATCCAGGGTGCGACCGTCCATGATGGCGGCGTCCAGCTCGTTCGTCCCCTCGGCGGTGAAGACAGCACCCCGTCCGGCGTTGAAGAGGGGCTCGTCTTCCAGGATGCGCACGGCCACGACGACGGCATCCAGCGCAGACCCGCCCTCCTCGAGAATGGCGTGGCCGGCCTCGAGGGCCGCGTTCAGGGCGGCGTGGTAGCTGGCCTCCAGCTCGTCGGTGAGGTTGTCCCGGGTGATGGTCCCTGCCCCCCCGTGGACCACGATGCCGAACTCGGCCCCGGGGGCGGCTGCGGCGTCCCCAGCCGGCCCCGCGTCACCTTCCGGCGCACACCCCGTCGCCAGGAACAGGGTGGCCAGCATCAGGGTGGCCAGCCTGAGGGTGCCCCGGGAGCCGGTACGGACCCCGGAAAGCGGCGACGGACGCGTCAGGGACGGGCAGATGAACGACGGATGCATGAACATTCCTCCTGGAACTGCGCCGGGCCCACGTGTGGCTTCGAGGGGCCCGGCTGACGGAACGGGACAGTCGGCGTGAAAAGGTGATCCCGGAGGGTGGGGTCGTGAGCCGCCCCCGTCAAGAAAGGGCCCGGAACCCCGTGCGGCTTGCGGAACCCCCGCTCGCCCGAGCATTGTGCACGGAGGTGTGCACAGAAAGAGGTATCCAGTGCCATGAGGCCGGCGCACCGAGGGCGGGACCGAATCGCCCCACTCCCCCTATCCCCCGGAAGCCCATCCCTCGCGAGGTGACGTGAAGGAATCCCGACCCCAGTCCTCTTCCGAACGCGGTACCCAGCGGGTCTCCGTGCTCCAGCCCCGGGCCACCGCAGCCCGGGATCGGACCACCCGCATCTATGGCGAACTGCGGGAGCTCATCGTGCGGGGCCGCCTGGCTCCGGGGACCCGCATCATCGAGACGGAGCTGGCCAACCGCCTCCAGGTCTCCCGAACCCCGGTGCGCGCCGCCCTCCAGCGCCTGACCCAGGAAGGGTACGTGATGGGAACCGGGTCGGGGAAGCAGATCCGGCTCAGCGTGTCTCCCCTGACAGAGGAGGATGCCCGGGAGCTCTTCGAAATCGTGGGGGAACTGGAGGGGATCGCCGCGCGAAACCTTGCCAGCCGCCCCGCGTCGGAGCGGGAAGACATCGTCGAGGAGCTGCGCGATATGGATGCCCGCCTCCTGGAGGCGGCCGGGGAGGTTCCTCCGGATCCGGACCGCCTGTTCGACCTCTTCACCCGCTTTCACAACCGACTCGTGGAAGCCGGCTCCGGACCGCGACTGGGGGTGCTCCATCGATCCGTGAAGCCGCAGGCCGACCGCTACCGGCGACTCTACAGTTCGACACAGGTCGCCCGGATCCGGGCGTCGGTGGAGGAGCACGGCGCGATCCTGGACGCCGTGGCGGAGGGCCAGGGAGATCGAGCCGCCGACGCGGTTCGCGCCAACTGGCGGAACGCCGCCGATCGGCTGGGAGAGGCGATCCGTCGCTCCGGCGAACTTGGAAGCTGGTAGGGGGAACTGGGAAGCTGGCAGGGCGCGCCGGGACGCTGGCAGGGCGCACCGGAAGGGCGCGCCGCAAGCCGGGAAGGGCGCCGCAAGGATGAGAGGGCAGGCCAGGGGGCCTTTTCAGGCCGGGACTTCCCCCCCTTCCTCCTGGAAGTAGGTGGCGACGACGCGGAGCCAGGCCCGGGGATCCTCCAGGTGGATCGAGTGGCCGGCATCGGGAACGATCACGTGGCGGCCCTTGGGGAGGAGGCCAGCCATTTCGGCGGCGATCCGGGTGTACCGGGCATCCAGCTCTCCGGTCAGGAGGAGGGTGGGAACGTCGACCTTGGAGAGGCTCCCCCAGTACGACGGCTGACTCCCTGTTCCCATCCCCCGAAGAACGTGCGCAAGGGCCGCGGGGTCATTCCGGAGGCGGCGGCGCCGGGCATCGGCCAGGACGGCAGGCGGAAGGCGAAGCTGGGTGGAGAAGAGAGGCTGAGCCATCCAGTAGTCCACGAAGGCCTCGATGCCCTGGGCCTCGATCCTGCGGGCCAGGAGGTCATCCTGCCGCCGCCGCCGGGCCCGGGCGTCTTCGGCCCGGAGTCCGGGAGACGCACTCTCCAGGACCATACGCTGGATCCGCTCCGGATGCGTCGCCGCAGCCGCAACGCAGATCCGCCCCCCCATGGAGTACCCGATCCAGTCGGCCTTCTCGAGGCCCCGGTCCTCCAGCATGGCCACCAGATCCGCTACCACCCGGTCCATGGTGAAACGCGCCGCGTCCCGGTCTCCCGAACTCTCTCCGTGTCCCGGAAGGTCCACAGCCAGCACGGGCCGATGGTGGGCGAGTCCCTCCAGGATGCCTTCGCCCCACCCCTCCGCTGATCCGGTGAATCCGTGGACCAGGAGGACGGGAATCCCGTCACCCTCTCCCACGGTGCGCACACGCAGTCCACTGTTCGTCATCCGTCGCTCTGCCACGCCACATCTCCTTCGCCCCGGGGACCGGGGACAACCTCAGGGGTCCGCCCTTCGAAAGGTAGCCTCTCGGGTGTACCACGCGGGGTAGACGCCCACCTGAATCACGTCGTGCCGCAGGTTCCAGCGAACGTGGAGGGCGTCGATGCCTCCATCCTCCCCGCGGGTGAACCACACGAATTTCTCTCGCTGCGCCCGGTTGCGCCACGATGCCCGAAAAGTGTCGTGATGCCAGTGTTCCAGGTCCAGGAGCTGGGAATCGTCTCCCCAGAGCCGGAGGACCAGGGCCCCGTTTTCGAGCGTCACCTCGGCGTCGGCATAGAGCGAATCCAGGTACCGACCCTGGAACTCCGCCAGGGGACGTGAGGGGGACGTCCCCATGTCCCGGGCCGCGTGGATCGAATCCCGGGTGGCCTGGGCCCGGGCGAAGTTCCGCTGGTGATTCTCCCATACCCGTACATCATGCGGGCGATCCGGGATCTCCAGGTAGCGGTCCACCACCCGCTGCACCACCGCCGTCATGAAGGAATTGAAGGTGTTGGTCACCACCACCACGCCCAGGTTCTCCTCCGGAAGAAGCCAGAGGGAGGTGTTCATTCCGTCGGTGGCCCCGCCGTGCTGCGAGACGCGGCGCCCCTCGAAGCTCGAGAGCTGGAAACCGAGGCCGTAGGAAGACAGCGAGCCCATGAGTCCGGCATCGGGGATGCGGTTCTGGGCGCGGTGCAGCTCCCGGGCCGTGGCTGGCGAAAGGAGACGCACCCCGTCTACCTCGCCGGGCGTCCCCAGGTGGAGGCGCATCCAGATCGCCAGCTCCTCCACCGAGAGGTTGAGGGAGGCTGACGGCCCCACGTTGTCGAAGTTCCGCCGCGGAATGGGGACCACCTCCCCCTCGATCTCCTGGTGCGGCCACGCCGCGTCCTCTCCTTCGGCGATGCGGGTGACCGAGGTATTGCCCCGGTCCATTCCCAGGGGGCGGAGAATCCGCTCGGTGATGAAGGCGTCCCAGCTCATGCCGGAGGCAGCGGCCACCACCTCGCCCGCCACCATGTACATGACATTCGAGTAGACGTACCCGTTCCGGAAGGTCTGCTCGGGCTCTGCGTAGCGGATCCGGTACACGAGTTCGGATCGCTCCCGGTGTGGCATCCAGGTGATGCGGTTGCCGGTCATGCGCCCGATTCCCACCCGGTGGGCCAGCAGGTCCCGGATGGTCACGGTCTGTGTCACGTAGGGGTCGTAGAGCTGGAATCCGGGGAGGTGCCGGACCACCGGGTCATCCCAGTCGAGGACGCCCTCGTCCACGAGGATTCCAACCGCCGCGGCCGTGAAGGCCTTGGAGACCGATGCGATCCCGAAAAGGGTGGAGGGCGTGACCGGTCGATCCTGCCCCGTCTCCAGCACCCCGTACCCCCGTGCGTAGACGACCTGGTCGTCCTTGACCACGGCGAGCCCGAGCCCGGGAATGCCCCAGGTCTCCATGCCGGCCTGGACGAAGGCGTCGATGCCTTCGAGGACGGACGGCGGGGCGGTCGGGGGCGCCTGCGCCGCCAGGGGGAGGGCGGTGCCGGGAAGCATGACCGCGAGGGCGGCCAGGAAAGCAGGGAACGGGAATCGGGGTCGCCGGGGAACGCGCATCAGAAGGGAGCCTGGCAGGGTTCGAGAACAGGTGGGTTCCGATAGGCGCGGCAAACGCCACGGCCCCGGGACGTGGTGTCCCTGGGGCCGTGGCGGCGCGAGCGGTCAGGCCGCCCGTCCCGACAGAAGGCGACGGAAGGGGAAGGACGCTCCCGTCCGCCGATCAGAACCGGATGCGGCGGAAGACGGCCGGGCCACCAAGGCTCGCGCCCTGCAGGCTCCCCTCGAGCCGGTAGCGGTTCGAGAACTTGCCCTGGAACACCACGGTGCCGATTTCGAAGCTCGAGAGCTCCAGGGTAATCTGGCCGTTGGAATTGACCCCGGAAACCGAACCGACCTGACCCGCCCTTCGCCAGGTCCCGGTGATCGTTCCGGTGGAACTCTCGGCCAGGTCCAGGCGAACCTCCGGGAAGGACGACTGGAGGGCTCCCACACCGTCCCAGTGCCCCTGGGCGGTGGCGTCCTCCAGGTCGGTGGAGGACTCGCATCCCACAACAAGGGCCATGAGGGCGAGACTCAGTACGGGCAGAAGACGACGACGAAGCATGGATCCTCCATTCCTCAGGCAAGACGGTCGGTCGGGAGACGCATGCCGGACGGACGTGGCCGCCAACCGGTTCCGACATGAAAGGTAGAGGGGCCGCAGGGGCTTGTCCACGTGGAAAATCCTTCTCCCCCATCGGTCACTTCTTGCCGTCCGTGGATTCGTCGTCGTTCTCCCCCCCTCCGTCGCCCCCGGAAGTGACGAGGAGGAAGGCGTGCCCCACGGTGCCGATGCTCAGGAGGAGAAGACCGAAACCCAGGAGTTCATCCACCGGCCGCTCCCGCCCCGGACCGGTAAAGGAAACGACCAGCGTCCCGAGAACGGCCAGGGCGCCCCCGTAGCGAATGGCCCGGGTCAGGGTGTTCCCATGCAGCGGGGTGAGGAGGAGGGCCAGGGGCGCGATGGCGAAGCCGGCCAGCGCCACCGCGGGCCGGGCTTCGGGCATCCCGAGGGCGCCGGCCAGAAGCCATCCTCCCGCCGCGCCTACCAGGGCCTCGGCCAGCAGGCGGGGCGTCGAGCGCTCGATGAAGCTGGACAGGGGAGGCGGTGGGGGGAGCTCATCGCCAGGGTCGGGGTTCGGCTGCCGTGGGTCTCGCATGCCTGAGACATTCGCATCCCCGGGGCCCCTTCGCCAGATTCCGCTCCATGGATTCACGCAGCTTTCGCCTTATGGCCCCGTGCCCTCCAGGCCTGGAACCGCTTCTCCTCGCTGAACTCGAGGGGCTGGGGATCCAGGCAACTCCCCTTCATGGCGGCGCCACCTGGACGGGAGGGTGGGCCGACATCCTCCGGACCAACCTTCATCTCCGCGCGGCGTCCCGCGTGCTGGTGGAGCTGGGGACCTTTCGTGCCCGAGCCCTGGGCGAGCTGGAACGAAAGGGCGCCGACCTCCCCTGGAACCAGGTGCCCCGCGATGCGCCAGCCCGCTTCCGCGTTTCGGCCTCCCGCTCCCGGCTGTACCACGAGGGGGCCATCGAGGAACGGCTTCGGCGGGCAGCGGACCTCCCCCCGGAGGCGTTGCCAGGTACACCTGGCCCCGCCGGAAACGAGGGGGAGGAGCCAGGGGAATCCGAAGCCGCCGCGGGAGGTCCACTGGTGGTGGTTCGCGTCCACCGGGACGAGGTGACGGTGCGACTGGACACGAGCGGCGAGCATCTCCACCGCCGGGGATACCGCCGGCACGTGGGAACGGCGCCGCTGCGGGAGACGCTGGCTGCGGCCCTCCTGCTCGCCGGTCCCTTTTCACCCTCATCTTCTTCATCTTCTCCCGGCCGGGCGCCCGGGGATCAAGGGGCCGCGGGCGCGGATCCCGCCGACACGGAGGAAGCCGGTGGGCCGTTCGCCGTGGTGGACCCCTTCTGCGGCGCGGGGACGGTGGTCATCGAAGCGGCGCTCCTGGCGCGGAACATCCCGCCTGGGCTGGCCACGGCGGAGCATCGCCCCCGGGACTTCGCCTTTCTCGGGTGGCCGGACCTTCCGGCCTCGACCTGGGCCAGTGAGGTGGAGGCTGCCCGTTCCGGGATTCTTCCCTCGGGCGAGGGGCTTCCGCTCCTCTACGGTTCGGACCGGGATGCCGGCGTCATCGAGGCGGCCCGGGCCAATGCCGAGGCCGCGGGGGTGGCGGAGGACCTGCACCTCTCGGTTGCCCCCCTCTCGCGGGCGCCCCTCCCGCCGCTCCCTTCGGCCTCGCCGGGATGGATCGTCACCAACCCGCCATACGGGGGCAGGCTGGGGGACCGGCGCCGGCTCCGGCCGCTCTATGCCTCGCTGGGCCGGGCCTTCCTTTCCGGGGGAAGACTCTCCCACGGATGGTCGCTGATCTACCTTTCGGGGGATCCGGTGCTGGACGCGGTCACCGCGCTCCCGCTGGAGGCACGGTTCGCCACCACGAACGGGGGCCTCCCCGTGAGGGCCATGGCCATGGAGGTTCAGCCCATGGCATCCGCGGAACCGGAGCCGGAGCCGGCGTCCGAGCCGACGTCCGAGCCGGAGTCCGAGCCCGGTTCCGAGCCGGAACCCAAGCCCGGGTCCGAGCCCGCCGCCTGACCGGCGCGTCGCCCCGTGGCCCAGGCCCAGGCAAAGTTGTAGCCGCCAATGGGTCCGAAGGCGTCCAGGATCTCGCCACAGAGGTAGAGGCCAGGGTGGATCCGGCTCTCCAGCGTCCGGGGGTCCACTTCTCCAAGCTCCACGCCGCCCCCGGTGACCTCGGCCTTCCGGTATCCCTCGTCCCCCGTCCAGGGAAGGGGATACGCCGTGAGCGCCGCCACGAGCCGGGCTCGTTCCTCCCGGCGCAGGCGGGCCAGGGCCCGGTCCGGAGGTACACCCACCTCCTCCAGGATCCGGTCCACCAGGCGGTGGGGAAGGGTGCGCCGGAGCAGGGGCCCCACATTCCCGCTGGTTGCCTCCTGGAGGCGTTCGTCCCAGGTGGTGGCGTCCTCGCCGGTCCATGCCACCTCCAGCACCTGCGGATGCCCCTCGGCCCGCGCCTTCACGGCAAAGTGGGAGACGTTCAGCACGGAAGGTCCGGAGTAGCCCCGGTGGGTGAAGAGGAATCCCCCGGACACGCGGGGTCGGCCCTCTCCCGCCCGGCCCCGGACGCCTCGGGCCGCCACGGTGGCCTCGAGGGAGACGCCGGCGAGGCCGGCGTGAACCGCCGGCTCGGTGAGGAGGGGCGTCAGTGCGGGATAGACGGGGTGCACCCGGTGGCCCAGCGCTTCCACGAGGCGAAGTCCCGTCCCGTCGCTCCCGGTGGCGGGAACCGAAAGCCCCCCGGTGGCCAGGATCACCGCCCGGGCAGCCATGGTCTCGCCGCCGTCCAGGTGAACCCGCCAGGACGCGGTGGATCCGGGCGGCTCGAGCCCCTCCACGGAGCGCTCGAAGAGGATCCGCACCCCGGCCTCCCGGGCGACCCTCACCAGGGCATCCCGCACGTCCCGGGCCCGGTTCGAGACGGGAAACAGCTTTCCGGATTCGGGTTCCAGGGCAAGCGGCACCCCGAGGTCCTCTTCGAAGAAGGCCCGCTGCTCGTCCAGGGGCCAGGAAAGGAGGAGGTTCCGAAGGGTGTGGGGCGACGACGAGGTGACGTAGTGGCGGGGATCGAGCTCGGACGGCAGAACGTTGCAGCGCCCCCCTCCGCTGATGAGGATCTTCCGGCCGCCGTCCCGGCTGCGCTCCACCAGCACCACGCCTCCTGCCGGGCGAGCCCGTCCGGCAAAGATGGCCGCCATGAGGCCCGCAGCCCCGGCCCCGACCACGACCACCGGGCGACCGCCCCGAGCCCCGGTGGCGGCCTCGGCCACCTTTCCGGTCACCTTTCCGGTCACGGCTCCGGTCATCCCGGCAGCTCGGAGCGGAGGGCGTCCAGGAGCGCGGCCTGCATGACCGGGGTCTGGACCGGAAAGTGGGCCACGCGCAGGTGCTTCCCCTTCCAGGGACCGTAGCCGTCTCCCACCACGAAGCCCCGCCTCCGGAGCCGGGACCGGAGGGCGTCCGTGCCCTGCGCAGCAACGTCCAGCGCCGCCCCGTCCAGCGCCGCCCCGTCCCGCGCGACCTCGCCCTGCGCCGCCGCCCCGCCCAGCCCCGTCCCACCTGCCCGGGTCACCACCGCCACCGTCCGGGAGCGCACTTCCTCGTCGGCCACGAAGGGCGCGAGCCCCAGCGAGGCCACGGCCTCCCACCAGCGGCCGAACCCCTCCTCGGCCCGACGAGCCAGCCCCCCCGGGCCCTCGGCCACGTAGGCCTCCGCCACCCGGGCCAGGAGCCGGATGGCCAGGGTGTTGGGCGTGGCCACGGTCTCGTGGCGCTCCGCGGCATCGGCCAGGGCGGAAAGGTGGAAGAAGGGCCCCACGGCCCGCCCCCGGCCCTGCCGCTCCCGGGCCCGTTCCACCAGCGCCGGCGAGGCCACGATGACCCCAAGCCCCGCCGGGAGGCCGAATCCCTTCTGGACGGAGAAGAACCCGGCGTCGATGCGGGCCGGGTCCACGGGCTCCGTGGGCCACCCCGTGACCAGGTCCACCGCCACGAGTCCCCCGGCCCCGCGGACCCGGTCGGCCAGGAGGTGGACCTCCGCCGGCGGGATGCGGGCCCCGGTGGAGGTCTCGTTCTGCGTCATGGCCAGAAGCTCGGTTCCTTCGGGGATCATCACCTCCCGGGACCGGAAACCCTGACCGTCGGGCACCTCGAGGCTTCCCGCCTCCAGGCCCAGGCCCCGGGCGATGGCGTGGAAGCGGCGGGCGAACGCCCCGTTCACCAGGTGCAGGGACCGGCCCTCCACGCATCCCTGGAGGATCCGTTCCATGGCCTCGGTGGCCGAGCCCACCAGGAGGATGCGGTGGTCTGCCGGAATCCCGAGAAGGGTGCTCAGCGCCTCGTTGAGGCGGGCCACCTCGCCCCGGACGGCGGGGCTCCGGTGGCTCTCGCTCAGGTAGCCGTCGGCGGCCATCCGGCGGAGTTCGTCGGGGACCACGGGATGGAGCTGGGTCGGGCCCGGGGCGAAGGAGAGGAGGGTCATGGTCGAGGGGTCAGGAAAGGACGCGGACCCGGATGGTGCCGGGGATGGCATCCAGCTCGGCCAGCATCCCCGTGTCCCAGTCCCGGGCCACGTCGGTGATCACGTACCCCACCTGCTCGTTGGTCTTGAGGTACTGCCCCAGGATGTTGATCTCCCGCTCCGCCATGATCCGGTTGATGCTGGCCAGCACCCCGGGAACGTTGGCGTGGACGTGGACCACCCGGTGGGCGCCGCCCAGGGGGGGAAGCTGAAGGTTGGGAAAGTTGACCGAGAGCGCCGTCGACCCCTGCTCCAGGTAGCTCAGGATCTTGTCGGGGACGAACCGGGCGATGTTCTCCTGGGCCTCTTCCGTGCTCCCCCCGATGTGGGGGGTGAGGATCACGTTTCGCATTCCACGAAGGGGGTTGTCAAAGGGTTCGCCGTCGGCCCGGGGTTCCTCCGGGAAGACATCCACGGCGGCGCCGCGGAGGTGGCCGCTGGCCAGCGCATCCCGGAGGGCCTCCAGCTCCACCACGAACCCCCGGCTCAGGTTCACGAAGATGGCGCCCTTTCGCATGGCGGCGAACTCCGCGGCCCCGAAGAGCCCCTGGTTGGCCGAGCTCCCGTCCACGTGCACCGAGACCACGTCCGCCCACGCCAGGAGCTGAGGAAGGGTCCGGAAGGTCCGGGCGTTCCCCATGGCCAGCTTCTCGGTGGCATCGTGGAAGCCCACCACCATCCCCACCGCTTCGGCCACCACCGAGAGCTGGGCGCCGATGTTCCCGTACCCCACGATTCCCAGGCGCTTGCCGCGGACCTCACGCGCCCGGGGGGCGGACTTGTGCCAGGCCCCCTCGTGCAGAAGCGCACTCTTTTCGGGGATGTCGCGCATCAGGAGGATGATCTCCCCCAGAGCCATTTCCACGACGCTGCGCGTGTTGGCGTAGGGGGCGTTGAAGACGGCGATGCCCCGGTCCAGGCACACCCCGAGGTCGATCTGGTTCGTCCCGATGCAGAAGGCGCCGACAACCTCCAGGTCCCCGGCGGCCAGGATCACATCCCGGGTGAGGAGGGACTTGGATCGGAGCCCCAGGATGGAGACGCCCTGGAGTGCCTCCGCGAGCTCATCGCCGGCCAGGGCCCCGGGGAACTCCTGGACCTCGTGGCCCGCCTCCCGGAGGCGCCTGGCAGCCTCCGGATGGATCCGTTCCAGCAGGAGGGCGCGTCGGGCGGGGGGATGCAGGGGATCAGTCATGGAAGCTGCGCATGGGGGTGGAAGGGTCGGCCAGAAGGTCCAGCAGGGCCTCCATGGAGTCCACTACGTGATCGGCGGCCTCCACCACGGAGTCGCGGACCACGTTCTCGGTGAAGGCCACGAAGACGTGGGCGAGACGGGACGTCCGGAGCTCGAGATCGGTGGCCCCATCGCCCACGATCCAGAGCGGCCGATGCCGGGGGATGGCCCCCGCATCCAGGAGGGTCCGTACCGTTCCCACCTTTCCGGCCCGCGCCATGGGCGTGGAGGGATCCAGGTCGAGCGGACCTTCGGCTCCGCCCCGGAAGGCGTGCGCCGAGACCTGGTGCCCGGGGATTTCGAGCCGGGAGGCGGCGGGCCCGATCAGGTCGGTGAATCCGCCGGACAGGATCCGGATGCGGGCACGGTACCGCCGAAAGAAGTCCCGGTTCCGGAGGATGGATGGCGTGAGGGCCTCCGCCACGCGCTCCGCCGTTCGCCTCACCTGGGTCCGCGTCGGCCCGCCCCCGGGAAAGAGGGCCAGCCGAGCCGCCAGGGAAGCCTCATGGGGGAGGGATCCACCCATTCCGGCATCGGTGATGGCCCGAAAACGGGCCACCACTTCGGGGCCGTGCAGCCCCGCCTCCCGGAGCGCCTCCTCGAAGAGTTCGTCCAGCGCCTCCACCGTGACCAGGGTGGAATCGAAATCGAAGAGGAGGACGGGTCCTCCGGGGGGAAGTTCTCGCATGCGTTCAGGGCTAACGAAGGGGGGGATCCGAGGCAATCCCCGGATCGAGCGCCGCGACCCTTGACGCCACGACCGGGGGAGTTACAATACATGTGTTCGCAGTTGTGATAACAAGTAACAACAAGAGCGCATCGCCATGGAATTCCTTTCCCAGCCCTGGCCCTGGTACGTGGCCGGCCCCCTCATCGGCCTGGTGGTCCCTCTCCTCCTGGTGGTCGGAGGAAAGGTCTTCGGGATCTCGGCCAACCTCCGGCACATGTGCGCGGCCCTCCCGGCCCCGGAGCAGCTCAAACCCTCCTTCCTCCGTTACGACTGGAAGAAGTCGGGGCTCTGGAACCTGGTCTTCATCCTGGGCGTGGCCTTCGGGGGCTTCCTGGCCGTCGCGGTTCTGGGGATGCCCGATGCCGGGGCCTCCATTTCCGAGGCCACCCGCTCCGACCTCATGGCCCTGGGCCTCACCGATTTCTCGGGGATGGTGCCGGCCGAGATCTTCTCCTGGAGCGCCCTGGCCTCGCCGGCGGTCCTCCTCATGGTGGTGGGCGGTGGATTCCTGGTCGGTTTCGGGGCCCGGTACGCCGGCGGCTGCACCAGCGGGCATGCCATCTCCGGACTGGCGGACCTGCAGCTTCCCTCGCTCATCGCCGTCGTCGGCTTCTTCGCCGGCGGACTGCTGGTGACCTTCGTGCTTCTCCCCTTGATCCTCGGGTAACCCCATGACCTCCAAGACCATTCCCGACTTCGAGTGCCAGGACACGGACCAGGTGTCTTCCGACGGCGGGTCCAGGGACGCGGGAGGGGGCGCCGGCAAGGACGGCCTCCGCCTGGGGGCCCTGCTCGGGTACTTCGCCATCGGCACCTTCCTCGGCGTCCTCTTCATGATGAGCGAGGTGGCCTCCTGGTTCCGGATCCAGGAGATGTTCCGCTTCCAGAGCTTCCACATGTACGGGATCATCGGTTCGGCCGTCGTCGTGGCCGCCATCTCGGTGCAGCTCATCAAGCGCTTCGACCTTCGGACCCTGAACGGGGAGCCCATCCGGCTGTCGCCGAAGGAATGGGGATCGAGCCGCATCCCCGGCGCCCGCTACTGGATCGGCGGGACCCTCTTCGGGCTGGGCTGGGCCCTTCTCGGCGCCTGCCCCGGTCCCATGTTCGCCCTTCTGGGCGGTGGTATCTCCATCATCGCGCTGGCCATCGTCTCGGCCATGGCCGGTACCTGGGCCTACGCGGCACTTCGCACCCACTTGCCGCACTGATTGACGTTTCCCTGCCCGACTCCCTGATCCACCCTTTGATCCACCCTTTGATCCACACCCTGACCCACCCTCCCTTCAGGAGCCAGAACCATGCTTTTCCGCCAGTACTTTGACCCGAAGCTCGCCCAGTACGCCTACCTCGTGGGATGCCAGAAGACCGGCGAGGCCCTCATCATCGACCCGGAGCGGGACATCGACCGCTACGTGGAAGCCGCCGAATCCGAGGGGCTTCGCATCACCTCCGTGGCCGAGACCCACATCCACGCCGACTTCCTGTCGGGAGCCCGCGAGTTCGCGGAGCGCTTCGGCACGAAGGTCTACCTGTCCGACGAGGGCGGCGAGGACTGGGCCTCCAACTGGGCCCGGGACGGCAAGTATGACGCCACCTTCCTCAAGCATGGCGACACCTTCCACGTGGGCGGTATCGAGGTCCAGGCCGCGCACACGCCGGGGCACACCCCGGAGCACCTGAGCTACATCCTCATCGACCGGGGGGGCGGCGCCTCCACCCCCATCGGGATCGCCACCGGCGACTTCGTCTTCGTCGGGGACCTGGGACGCCCCGACCTGCTGGAGCAGGCCGCCGGGATGCACGGGGTCCAGGAGCCTTCCGCCCGGCAGCTCTTCGCGAGCCTCCCCCGGTTCCAGGAACTCCCGGACTACGCGCAGGTCTGGCCGGCCCACGGTGCCGGATCAACCTGCGGCAAGGATCTGGGTGCCGTCCCGCAGACCACCGTCGGGTACGAGAAGCTCTACAACACCTCCCTCTCGGTGGCGGAGCTGGGTGAGGACGCGTTCGTGGATGCGATTCTGGCGGGGCAGCCCGAGCCCCAGACCTACTTCGCACGCATGAAGCGGGACAACAACCACGGGGTGCCGCTCCTGGGCTCCCTCCCCCGCCCGCAGAAGATGACGGTGACCGAGCTGGAGCAGACGGTGGCCAAGGGCGAGGCCCTCATTCTCGACACCCGCATCGACCGGTCCGGCTTCATGACGAAGCACATCCCCGGAGCGCTCCACGCCCCGCTGAACAAGAGCTTCAACACGGCGGTGGGGTCGCTGGTGGAAGATGAGACCGTCGCCATCGTCCTCATCGTCGACGAGGCCGGGGTGGAGGAAGCGGTGCGCGACCTGGTCCGCATCGGCTACGACCACCTGGTGGGCTTCGCCACCCCCGAGACGCTGACCCGGTTCTTCGACCGCGGCGGCGCGGCCTCCTCCATCGAGGAGATCTCCTTTGCCGACGTGGCCGAGCGAAAGGACGATCCGGGCACGGTGGTCCTGGACGTGCGCTTCGCCGCCGAGCACGCCTCCGCCCACATCCCTGGCGCCGTGCAGGCCTCCTACACCCGGCTCCCGTCGTACGTGCGGGAGGAAGGGCGAATTCCCCGCGACGGGAAGCTCCTGGTCCACTGCATGTCCGGGGGCCGGTCGGCTGCAGCCGCCGCCTTCCTCGTCCGGGAGGGCTTCGACGTGAGCTTCGTGAACGGCCCCTTCGAGGCCTGGCACGAGGTGGGTGAGGTGGTGTCGGGCACCCCCGCCACCACCGCTGCCTGAGGCGCGGGCGACCTCGGATCATGACCACGCTCGCCCGCATTTTTCCGCTGGCCGCCCAGGTGGAGGGGTACGACCGGAGCATGCTTCGGTCGGACCTCTCCGCCGGGCTCACGGTGGGGGTCATGCTCATTCCCCAGGGAATGGCCTATGCCCTCATTGCCGGCATGCCGCCGATCTACGGACTCTACGCTTCTCTCGTCCCGCTGATCATCTACGGGCTCTTCGGAAGCTCCCGTCAGCTGGCCGTGGGCCCGGTTGCCATCGTGTCGCTCCTGGTGGCGGCTGGTGTGGCGCCGCTGGCGGCAGGGGACCCGGAGCGCTACGTGGCGCTGGCGCTTCTCCTGGCCCTGATGGTAGGGGTGCTGCAACTGGCCATGGGCCTCCTCCGGTTCGGGTTCCTCACGAGCTTCCTCTCCCACCCCGTGCTGGCGGGCTTCACCAGCGCAGCCGCCATCGTCATTGGCGCCAGCCAGATCAAGCACCTGGTGGGGGTGGACCTTCCGGGGACCAACCAGGTCCACGAGCTGGTCCTTGCCCTGGCAGCGAACTGGCGAGACATCCATCTCCCGACCTTCCTCCTGGGCGCCGTGGCCATCGGTCTGCTGGTGGGACTCAAGCGCTGGCGGAAGGCCTTCCCGGGCGCCCTTGTCGTGGTGGCGATCTCCACCGCCGCCGTCGCCTTCCTCGGGTGGCAGGAGGCCGGGATCCGGGTGGTGGGCACGGTCCCCGGGGGCCTGCCGACCCCGATGCTCCCGTTCGGCGGGACGCCGGGGGCGGAAGGGAGCGGGGCGCTCGTGGACTTCGGCGCCATGTGGCAGCTCCTTCCGGTGGCCCTGACCATCTCGCTCGTGGGCTTCATGGAATCCATCGCCGTGGCCAAGGTCTACGCCACGCGCCACCGGTACGCGCTGGATGCGAACCGGGAGCTGGTGGGCCTCGGTCTCGCGAACGTGGTGGGGTCCTTCTTCCGGGCCTTTCCCACCACCGGCGGATTCTCCCGCACGGCGGTGAACGACCAGGCGGGCGCCCGCACCACGGTGGCCACCCTGGTGGCGGCGGGCATCATCGGGCTCACCCTTCTTCTCCTCACCGGTCTCTTCCGGACCCTCCCCAACGCGGTGCTGGCCGCCATCGTCATGGTGGCCGTGGCCAACCTGGTGAACTGGAAGGAGGCCGTGCACCTCTGGCACGCGGACCGTCGGGACCTGGCCCTCATGGGGCTGACCTTTGCCGCCACCCTCTTCGTGGGAATCGAGGAGGGGATCGTGGTGGGGGTGCTGGCCTCGCTGGCAGCACTGGTCTACGAGACCTCCCGCCCCCACGTGGCCGTCTGCGGACGCCTTCCTGATTCCGACACCTGGCTGAACGTCCGGCATCACCCGGAGGCCAGGGAGGCGCCGGGGATCGTGGTCTTCCGCATCGACTCGGGGCTTTCCTTTGCCAACGCGGAGTACGTCCGGGAGCGGGTGCAGCTCCTGGCCGTCACGGAGCCGGCTCCGGCGGACCTGGTCTTCGACTTCCACGCGGTGAACGGGGTGGACTCCACCTCGCTCCACCAGCTGGGCGAGATCCTCACCGACCTGGAGCAGTACGGCATCGAGGCGTGGTTCGCCGGGGTGAAGTGGCCGGTCATGGAGCGACTGCGGCGCGTCGGGTTCGACGAACGCGTGGGGCCGGAGCGCTTCTTCCACGAGGTGAGTGCCGCCATCCAGGCCATCGAGGGTCACCGCGACGTCCGGGGCGACGTCCGGGGCGACGCCGACCCGTCCGCTCCCGGGAGCGAATCGGGCCGAACCGGGCAGACCCCCGTGCCGGCCAGCGTCACGTGAACGCCGACGAACTGGTCGCCCATCTGCGGCACATGGTTCCCGACATCCGGGTGCTCCCGCTGGATCGGCTCCGGCAGGATCTGACCCTGGGATGCGTGGATGGCAGGAACCCGGGATGCGTCGCCGGAGCTCCGGGTGGCAACGCCGGGCTCCTGGTTCTCCTCCTGGCAAGCGTGGAAGAGCTCACGGGCCGCGTCTTCGACGGGGCCGAGGTGAAGGCGCTTTTCCAGCGTTACCTGCAGCGCTTCGGCCACTTCTACCTCCACTCGGACCGGCCGGCGCTGGCATCGCTGGGGCGCGCGCTCCCCGAGGGCTACCCCCTGGACGACTCCTCAGGCGACCCGTCTGGCGACCCCTCTGGCGACCTCTCTGGCAACCGCCCGGTGAGCGCAGGGAGTACCCCCGCGGGAGACGGGGATGCGGATGCGGTGGAGGTGGAATCCGATCGGCTGGAGGCGTTGCTCCGCGACCCCCCGGCGGCCCTCCGTGCGCGGCTGCTGGAGCTCCTGGTCGTACCGGAACACGTGGGATGCGGGCACCTCCGCCTCCTCCTGTCGGAACCCCTGCTCTACCAGGCACGGCCGGAACTCACGTCAACGGTCATCGAGACCTTCTTCGAGGCCCTCTGGACGGGTGATGAACGGGTGATCTTCGATGTGCTCCCCGGTGATCACCACGAGGAGGCGGTGGTCCGGATCCACGCCGGCTCCCCGGAACTGCTGGTGGCCTGCCCCCATTACGGGGCCATGGAGTTCTTCGTCCACCACCCCGATGCGGTGGGATGGGTGGAGATGCTTCAGGCCCTGTTCGCGGCGCAGGAAGGATGGATCCTCCCGGACCAGGTTCAGCGCCTCATGGAGGTGCAGGAGCGACTGGGGAACCACCAGCTGCAGGCTACCCTCGAACGCCTGGCGCCCGGACTTCCGGTCTTCGACGTGCACCTCGAAGCGTCGCGAGCCCCGGCGTCCGCCGCCTCCCTCCCCTCTCGCATCCGTGTGACCCAGGCGGGCGCGGTTCCGAAGCCGGGCGCGGTCCCACCTGCGACGCAGGTCACAAGCGGCGCCGGCGCTTCCACCTCTTCTCCCTGACCCACCCAACGGAGCCTCTTCATGGCCTCGATCTTCGACCGCTTTCGCCTCCGTCCCAGTCCCGCCTCCACCCCCACCGACCTGCCCGCCGATCCGCCCACGGACCTGCCCGCCGATCCGCCCACGGAACTGCCCCTGGATCTCGACCCTGCCGACTTCATCGAGCAGTGGACCTCGGCATCCGAGGGGGGAAATCCCCTCCTGGACGTGCGGCGGCCTGATGAGTTCGCCCAGGGCCACCTGGCGAAGGCCGTTCTCGTGGATGTGACGGCCCCCGACTTCCAGGACCGGATCGAGGCCCTGTCGCTGGATGCAGACGCCCCGGTCTACCTCTACTGCCGCACGGGGAACCGGAGTGGCCATGCCGCCCGGATCCTGCGGGACATGGGAATCGGGCAGGCGGTCAACGTCGGGGGGCTCGACGAACTCGTGGCCGCCGGGGGGACGCTGGCAAGGGAGGACTGAGAGGCTGTCGAAGAAGACCGGGGGCTCGGGCCTTCAGCTCGCCCGGAACACGGCCTCGAACTCCCGAAGCGGCATGGCTCCCCCTTCGTTCGAGCCCGCGCCGGGATCCCGGGCCAGCTCCAGCTCGTAGGCCATCCGATCACTCCGGTAGAAGCGGCGCTGAAAGTAGACCGGACGCTCCCCCACGGTGCGGCTGGTCCGCTCGATGACCAGCAGAGGCTCTCCCTCCCGCACCCCCAGGGCTCCGGCCAGCTCCGGGTCGGCGGCCGCCGCCGTGATCCGGTAGCGGCCCGAGAGCACCGGGATTCCGTACTCGCGCTCCAGGACGCCGTAGATCGTCTCCCGGGCCAGATCGTGGCCCTCGAGCAACTGGGCATGGAAGGGCGCAAGCCAGGTCCGGTCCAGCGCCAGGGGCTCGCCGTCGCCGAGTCGAAGCCGGTCCAGCCGGAGGACGGGGGCTCCGGCTTCCAGCCCGAGCCGCTCGGCCACCGGGGCAGGGCAGGGCTCCTGGGCTCGGTGGAGAATGACGGAAGTTGCCGTGAGCCCGGCACGGGCCAGGTCCTGCGCAAAGTCCGTGAGGCGGACCAGCCCCTGGGCCACCCTCCGGTCGCACACGAAGGAGCCGAGCCCCTGCCTGCGATAGATCAGCCCGTCGGCTTCCAGTGTCTGGAGCGCTCGGCGGACGGTCACCCGACTCACATCGAAGCGCTGACAGAGATCGTGCTCGGAGGGGAGCTGCCCGTCGGGAGGGAATCGCCCGGCTTCGATCTCGCTCCGAAGCCAGGAGGAGATCTGTTCATGCAGCGGGATGCCGGGACGAAGTTCGAGGCTCACCGGAGGCTCCGGAGGGGAAGGGGCGTGGGTCGGAGCTGCAATTCGCGCAGGCGCGCAAGGGCACGGGTCTGGATGCTCCACCCTGAAATCTACCGCTTCCGGCCGGCTGCGACAATGCATGTAGCTACGTGTAACTACCTTTGCCCTGAGCGCAGGGGGCAGGGGGAGGGCATGGACGGCTGGCGACGCTGCCCCTCCTCCGGATAGGTTTCCTGGATGCGATCCTCTTCCGACGCCGCCACCCCCCTTCCCTTCCGTACCCAGTTCTGGACCTGGGCGCGGGTCGAGGCCCGAATGGAGGCCCGGGCTTGGCGCCCGGCGTGGGCCTGGATGTGGGCCCGGATGTGGGCCCGCGTCGGGGTCGGACTCCTCCTGCTGGCAGGGATCGCCGGGTGCGACCTGACGGCCCCGGAACCGGTCCCCACCACCCTGGTGGTGACGCCAGGGGCCGTGGAACTGGACGCCCTGCAGGCCTCCCTCCCCCTCTCCGTGGTCATCCGCGATCAGGCCGGGAGCGTGCTGGGCGCCTCCCGGGTCGCGTGGGAGTCGGAGAACCCGTCGGTAGTGGAGATCGACGAGCATGGGCGGCTCCAGGCCATGGGGCCCGGCGAGAGCCGGGTGCGGGCCCGTTTCGGGGAGGCGGAGGGGTGGGCGAGGGTGGAGGTGCGTCCGCGGCCCGCCCGGGCGGAGGGGCTGGAGGGCGCCGACCAGGTCGCCCGGGCCGGCACCCGGCTCCCGACCCTCCTCCGGTTCCGGCTGATGGACCGCCTCGACCACCCGGTGGGCGGCATCCCGGTCACCTTCTCCACCCCGGACGGTGGGGCCATGACCCCTGCGGAGACCGTGTCGACCCCCGACGGATGGGTGGAGGTGGCCTGGACCCTCGGGACGCAGCCCGGCGTCCAGAGTCTCGTGGCCTCCGCCGGTGGCCGCACCTTCCACCTGGTGGCCTCCGCCACCGACGCGGCCGGCCGGATCCCCTTCCGCATCCGCCTTCTTCCGGTGGGGAACGTTTCGCCGGAGGTGCTTCAGGCCGCCCAGGCTGCCGTGGCCCGCTGGGAGCCACTCCTGGCCGGGAAGCTGGCGCCCGTCCTGGTCCGCGTACCGCCCGGTCGGTGCGGGCCCGATTCACCGGCCCTGGACCAGGTGGTGGACGACCTCCTCATCCTCCTTTCCGAGGGTACCCTCGACGGCCCGGGGGGATCGGCGGCCCTGGCGGGACCCTGCTTCATCCGGCAGGAGGGCTTCCTCCCCGTGGCGGGGCGCATGACGGTGGATTCGGATGACGTGAACGCTCTGCTGGCCCTGGGCCTCCTGGACGACATCCTGGCCCACGAGATCGGCCATGTCCTGGGATTCGGAACGCTCTGGGGGCTTTTCGATCTCCTGGCGTCCCCCTCCCTTCCGGACCAGCCTGGCGCGGACACCCACTTCACCGGTCCCCTGGCCCGGGCCGCGTTCGAGGCCGTGGGCGGGAGCCGCTACGCCGGGGCCAGGGTCCCGGTGGAAAACGCGCTGGGAGCCGAGGGCGTCCGCGACGCACACTGGCGGCAGACGGTCATGGACCACGAGCTCATGACGCCCCTGCTGATCCCGGGGACGATCAATCCCCTGAGCCGCGTGACCCTGGGGTCGATGGCGGACCTGGGCTACGAGGTTCGACTCGAGGCCGCCGAGCCCTATCTTCTACCTTCCGGCGTCGACGAGGCCGCGGCCCGGACGCCGGCCCACACCCCCTTCCAGGTGGAGCACCTGAATCAACCCCTGCTCCTTCACGTACTGGATGAAGAAGGTCGCCTCGTCCACCTGATTCCGGTCCTGCCATGATCTCCGTCCTGCCACCGTCCCCCCGCCGAAGCCTCCCCCCGCTCCTTGCCGGGGTCATGCTGGCCCTGGTGGTCATTCTGACCCCGGGCCTCTCCCAGGCCCAGCAGCCCCTCTCCCTGGACGAGGCGCTGGAGCTGGCGCTGGCCTACAACCCGGGGCTCATGGCCACCCGCAACGAGGTGGAGGTGGCGGACTGGGACCTCCGGGCAGCCCGGGGGAGCCTGGTGCTCCCCAATCTCGGCCTGGGCTCGGGAATATCGTGGCAGGGATCGGGAGAGGAACGCATCGGAAGCCTGACCGCCGGACAGCTGGGCCTGGGGAGCCAGCCCTCCTTCCTCTTCTCGAGCTACTCGGTGGGGGTGAACTACAGCGTGAGCGGGGTGTCCTTCCGTGCCCCGGCGCTGGCCCGGGCATCCCGGGAGGCCGCTCGCGCCCGTGGGGGTCGCGCCGAAGCCGACCTGGTGCTCCGGGTGACCCAGGCGTGGCTGGACTTTGCCCGGCAGGACGAGGCCCTCCGCCTCGCCCGCCGCCAGATGGAGCGGGCGGAGGCCAACCTGAACCTGGCCCGCGGCCTCGAGTCCGTGGGATCGGCCACGCCCCTGGAGGCCATGCAGGCCGAGATCCAGGTGGGACGCGCGGAGGTGGCCCTCCTCGAAGCGGAACAGGGCATCCGGACCAGCCGCCTGGGACTTCTCCGGGCCATCGGACTGGACCGGGACCGGGACATCGTGCCCGGAACCCCCCTGGCGCTGGAAAGCATCACCTGGGACGAGGAGGAACTGACCCGGATGGCGCTGGCCTCGAGCCCCGACCTGGTCACGCTGCGCGCCGGGGTGAGCGTGGCCTCACGGCGGGTGGCGTCGGCCCGGGCCGGGTACCTCCCCTCCCTCAGCCTTCAGGCCGGGTGGAGCGGGTTCACCCGCCAGGCCACCGACGACGCCTTCATCCTCGGACAGGTGGAGCGCCAGGCGGAGCAGCTCGTGGCCCAGTGCGAGTTCCAGAACGAGATCTACCGGCGGCTCGCCGACCCCTTCCCTCCCCAGAACTGCAGCCAGTTTCGCCTCACCGACGACCAGCGGGCCGGGGCACTGGACCGGAATCGACAGTTCCCCCTGGATTTCACCCGCCAGCCGGCCCAGGCCTCGGTTTCCCTGTCCATTCCCGTCTTCCAGGGCGTGGAGCGGCGCCGTCAGGTGGAAACCGCCCGGATCGAGGAGGAGAATGCTCGCCTCCGGCTCCAGGAGGCGGAGCAGGGCCTTCTCTCCGACATCGCCTCCCTCCTCGGCCAGGCGCGCACGGCCCGCGCCCTGGCGGAACTGGAAGAGCGAAACCGGGAGGTGGCCGAGGCTCAGCTGCGGCTGGCCCGCGGCGAGTTCGAAGTCGGCGCCGGCACCTTCCTGCAGGTGGCCGAGGCCGAGACCGTGGCTGCGCAGGCCGATCGGGACCACCTGGAAGCCGTGTTCCGCTACCACGAGACGCTGGCCCGGCTGGAGTCACTGACGGGGACGCGCCTCAGAGGGCGATGACCGAGACCCCGAAGGAGTCCCCGCGGGCCTGGCACGCCCTCCCCCTCGACGAGGTGACGAGCACCCTCGAGGTCCACCCCCGGACCGGGCTGGACCCCGCGGAAGTGGCCCGCCGCCGGGAGACGTACGGACCCAACCGCCTTCCCGAAGAGGCGCGAGAGAACCCGTTTCTCCGCTTCCTCAAGCAGTTCCGGAACGTCCTCATCTACGTGCTGCTGGCGGCGGCAGTGTTCACCGGGGTCCTGGGCGAGTGGCTGGACACGGGGGTGATTCTCCTCGTGGTGCTCGTGAACGCCGTGGTGGGCTTCATCCAGGAGGGAAAGGCCGCCGAGGCGCTGGAAGGGATTCGAAGCCTCCTTTCGCCCACGGCCACGGTTCTGCGCGAGGGAAGGACGCGGGAGGTGGACGCCGCGGACCTCGTCCCCGGCGACGTGGTGAAGCTGGAAAGCGGGGACCGGGTGCCGGCCGACCTCCGCGTGGTAAGCGCCCTGAACGCCCGGGTGGAGGAAGCCCTCCTTACCGGAGAATCCGAACCGGTGGAGAAGTCCACGGACCCCGTGGGGGAGGACGCCCTCCCCGCGGACCGCTTCTCCATGGTCTTCTCCGGCACCCTCGTGACCTCGGGGCGTCTCACCGGCGTCGTCACGGCCACCGGTACCGAGACCGAGATCGGCCGGATCGGCACCATGGTCTCCCGGGTGGAGGGGGTCACCACTCCGCTTCTCCGCCAGATCGACCGCTTCGGCACCCAGCTCTCGGTCATCATCCTCGTGGCCAGCGCCGGGGTCTTCTTCCTCGGGTGGCAGATCCGCCAGATGGAGGCCTCGGATGCCTTCCTGGCCGTGGTGGCCCTGGCCGTGGCGGCAATCCCCGAGGGGCTCCCCGCGATCCTCACGATCACGCTGGCCCTGGGAGTCCAGCGCATGGCGCGCCGGAATGCCATCATCCGCCGCCTCCCCGCCGTGGAGACGCTGGGCTCGGTCTCGGTGATCTGCACCGACAAGACGGGCACCCTCACCCGAAACGAGATGGCCGCGGAACGGATCCTCCTGGCCGAAACGGCCCTCCGGGTCCAGGGTGAGGGGTACGCGCCGGTGGGGCAGTTCCACGCATCGCCGGACCCGGAGGGCGGGGGCGACGAACCGGGACCGGAACTGGATCCCGCCGGGCACGACGTGCTCCTTCGGCTGGCGCGCGTCGCCCTCCTCTGCAACGAGGCCTCCTTCCTCGATGAAGCCGACGGCCGGACCCTGCAGGGCGACCCCACCGACGGCGCCCTCCTGGCCCTGGGGGAGCGCGCCGGTCTCGATCCGGACGACGAGCTGGAACGCTGGCCCCGCCTGGGCGTGGTCCCCTTCGAATCGGAGCGCCGCTGGATGGCGTCGGCGCACCGGGTCCCCGGAGCTGAAGCGACGGGCGCGACCCGGCGCCTCCTGCTCAAGGGGGCTCCCGAGCGCATCCTGGACATGTGCGGCGACGTGGCCGCGGGGGAAGGCGAGACTACCGCCCTGGACCGGAAGACGTGGGACCGGAGAATGGAGACGGTGGCGGGCCTCGGGTACCGGCTCATCGCCCTGGCGGAGGTCTCCGACGAAGACGCCGACCGCGAGACCACCGGAAAGGACCTGGCGACCGAAGTGGA
>SKNW01000026.1 GCA_007120305.1 Gemmatimonadota bacterium
CGGCGCCCGGGGTCGGGGGAGGCTCGGGGGTGGCCGTGGGTTCGGACATGGTGCGCTCCGGCAGGGGCAGCGGGGGACGTCGGGGGATCAGGAGCCCGGGGGGGAGCGTCGGCGAAGCCCCGATCGCGGGCGCGGCCCCCCGGACCTCCGGTTTCCCCGCTCCCGGACGAGACGGTCGAGGGCCGCAAAATCGGACGCCCCCTCCCGCTCCGCCGCATCCAGAAGGTGCACCAGGAGACGCGCCGTGGCCAGAGCATCTCCCAGGGCCCGGTGCCGGCCCTGGATCTCGATTCGGAAGTGGCGGGTCAGGGCGTCCAGGGCGTAGCTGGCGAGCCCCGGGACCAGGGCGCGCCCCATCTTCACCGTGCACAGCCGTGGCCCCACGGGGACCTCCCCTCTCGCATCCTGCAGGTGCCCCTCCACGAACCCCCAGTCAAACTGCACGTTATGGGCCGTGAACACCCGCCCGTCAAGCGCGCTCCACACCGCCTCGGCCACGTCGTCGAACGGGGGAGCGTGGGCCACCATGGCGTCCGTGATCCCGGTGAGGGACTGGATCCGCCACGGAATGGATCGTCCCGGGTGGACAAGGGAGCTGTAGGGCTCTCCCACGACGCCGGCCTCCACCGGAACGACGGCGATCTCGGTGATGCGGTGGCCTTTTCCATAGCCGCCCCCGGTGGTCTCCACGTCCACCACGGCGAAGGTGAGTCGACGAAGCGACGGACCGGGTGGAGGTATCGCGGGATCGAGGCGCCAGACGCCGGAGGGGTCCACCTGGAACCGCGGGTCCGCGCCGAGGAGGGTGAAAACCGCCCGCGCCACCGCCCCCTCCGGTCCCTGGAGCGCCAGCACCTCACGGGCAATCCAGTTCGTACTCCGGGGGCCCCCCTGCAGGGCGCGGACGGTGCGGTCCACCAGGGATCCCTCCGGGGGACACCCGGGCTCGGACGCCCCACCCGGGGAACCAGGACCGAACGTGCGGGGGATTCCGTGGGGCTTCACCCCTGGACCTCGGCCAGCACCAGGGCATGGGAGAGTGCCTCCAACTCCACTGCCAGGTTGACGTTGTTCACCTCCACCTCATCGGGGAGGCGAAGTCGAACCGGCGCGAAGTTGAGGATTCCCCGAACCCCGGCCGCCGCCGCCCGTTCCGCCAGCTCCTGGGCGGCGCCGGCGGGCACCGCGAGGATCAGGATCTCGGCCTCGGCCCGGGCCAGCACCTGCTCCAGGTGAGCCGCCGACTGGATCGTCACCCCCTCCCACACCCCCCCGATCTTCGCGGGGTCGCTGTCCAGGATGGCCTCGATCCGGAATCCCCGCTCCCGGAAGTGAGGATAGGCGAAAAGCGCCGACCCGATGCGCCCGGCCCCCACCAGCACCACACGCCAGGGCCGGGTGAGGCCCAGGATCTCCCGGATTCGGGCGTGCAGGGGCCCCACCCGGTATCCCAGTCCCCGGGTTCCGAAGGACCCGAAGCTGGAAAGGTCCTTTCGCACCTGGGCCGCCGTCGTGCCGGCCCGGTCGGCCAGGTCCCCGGACGCCACGGTTTCCGCTCCCTCGGCCTGGAGACGTTCCAGGGTACGCAGGTAGAGAGAGAGCCGGCGAACCGTGGATTCGGAGACGGAGCGGACGAGGGACGTCACGGAAGGACCGGGGGTGGGGCTGAAGGCGGGCGTTGAAGCGACGCCTCCGACGAGAGGGGGCGCTGGCTTGTGAAAATCTTCACAAGCCAAGGTACGACAACGCCTGATGCGGCGTCAACGCGCGCGTCGGCCCCGTCGCCCCTGCCTGGCCTCCGTCACCGGCCCGCTTTCCGACCCGGTCTCCGGCCCGGTTTCGGGCCCGATCTCCGCCATGGCTTCGGAGACCCCGCGGGAGAGCGCCACGAAGGCCTCCGGCCCCAGTTCCTCCGGGCGGGTCCGGGGCGTGAATCCAAGTTCTGCCAGGAGTTCCTCCGCCGCTTCCCGCCTCAGCCCCAGGTCGGGATGATCCCGCAGGGACTTCCCGAGCTGCTTGCGACGCCACTGGAAGAGGGCGCGGGTGAGCACCCGGAGGTGAGCCTCCTCGGCCGAGGAGAGGGGCTCAGGCCGCAAGGGCGTGATCCTCACCACCGAGGAATCCACCCGGGGCCTTGGCCGGAACGCTCCAGCCGGCACGCTCAGCACCCGTTCCACCCGGGCCACGCTCCTCACCCCCACGGTGAGGGCGCCGTACCCCCCGGTGCCCGGCTCCGCCAGGAGTCGGTCCGCCACCTCCTTCTGCACCATGAGCAGAAACTCGGCGGGGCGGGGACGCTCCAGGAGGTGGAAGAGGATGGGGGTCGTGATGTTGTAGGGGATGTTCCCCACCACGGAAAGGCGGGCGGGGTCCGGAACCACCTCGGCCAGGTCCACGCTCAGGATGTCTCGTTCCAGCACCGTCACGTGGGGAGCGGACGCCCATCGCTCCCGGTGCGCCAGGGCGAGATCGGCATCCAGCTCCACGAGGACCAGGGGGTCGTCCAGGGCCACCAACCCCTCGGTGAGGGCCCCCTTCCCGGGACCGATCTCCAGGATCCCTCCTCCCGGAATCCGGGTCACGGCCTCCACGATGCGGGCCTGGACCCCCCGGTCCACCAGGAAATTCTGGCCCAGCGAGCGGCGAGGACGATGCCCCGGCGGGGGCTGGAAGGTGTCGCTCACCCGGGAACGCCTGCCAGCTGGAGAGGGGGAGGAAGAAGGATCAAAGCCGGACGACGACAGCGGTCCGATCGTCTCCTTCGGCCGGGTTCCCTTCGCGCTCCAGGGCGAAGAGGGCGGCCACGAGGTCCCGGGCCGGCACATCTCGCATTCGGGCAGCCGTTTCCACCACCTTCTGCTCCCCCGCGACACGGGACGTGAGGTTCAGGGTGTCGGAGAGTCCGTCGGTGAAGAGGAGAAGGAGGTCCTCCCCTGGATGCCATGGGACCCGACGGGCGTGGTAGCCGGACGGGTCGGCGATGCCCATCGGGGGATCGAGAGCCGGAAGGCGCGCGGCTGTTCCCTTCGCATCCAGAAGGAAGGCGTGCGGGTGGCCCGCATTCGCGTAGACCAGTTCGCCGGCGACGGGATCCAGCACGCCGTAGAAGAGCGTCAGGTACATCTCGGTGGTTTCCAGTTCGTCCTGCAGGCTCTCGGCCATCCCCGAAAGAACCTCATCTGGAGCCTCCACTGCCGAGGCATAAATGGTTGCCGCACTGAGGGAAAGAGCCATGATGAGCGCCGCCGGAAAGCCGTGGCTGGACACATCGCCGATCATGACCCCGAAACGATCCCCCGGGAGGCGGAAGAACTGGTAGAAGTCCCCGCCCACCGACTCGGCGGGCTCCACCCGGGCGGCCACCCGCTCCGGATCGAAGGCGTCCGTGGCGGGAAGGAGCTTCATCTGGAGGTTGTGGGCCAGCTCCATCTCGCGACCCACCCGCTCCTGCTCCAGGGACTCCTCCATGAGTCGCTGGTTCTCCAGCGCCGCGCCGACCTGGGAGGCGATGGCGGAGAGGAGCTTCTGGTCCGAGGCCATGAACCGGCCCCCGCGCCGGCGGCCAATGAGGTTGATGACCCCCACGGTACGGGGTTCGCCGTAGGGCGGCGTGTAGCGAATGGGCACGGAAAGGATGGAATCGCCCCGTTCCGCCGGCAGCCCCGCCGCCTCCGCCACCGGGTCGAGCCGGTCGCCGGAGAGGATCAGCGGGCGACCGTCGCGGAAGACCAGAGCGGTAATGGAGGTGGCGTGGGAAATGGAGAGGGGTCCCTCCTTCTCCCCACTCCCCACCGAAGCCTCGAGGCGCAGCTCCCCGTCGTCGGGGGATAGCACCCAGAGGGCGCCCCGACGGGCTCCCATGACCTCGCAGACCTCCGTGAGGATGAGGCGCGCCGCGTCCCGCATCCGGAGCAGGGAACCCAGTGTCTCGGCAATGGAATAGAGGAGGTTGATCTCCTCGTAGCGCTCCGACACCTCGTAGGTGAAGAAGCGGATCTCCTCGGCGTTCTCGTACAGATGCTCCAGGGTCGTCCGCAGCACGTGGCTGGCGCTGCGGCCCGCCTCGGGGATCGGGTGCCGGACTTCGAGGAGGAGTTCCGTTCCGTTGCGAAGCGGGACGGAAAGAAGGAGGGCGTCGGAGCGAGGCTCCCCCGGGTCGGGAAGGTCCCGGGGAAAAAGGTGATGCGGCCGCTCCCTGTCCAGGGGGACCCAGAGGTGGAGGTCGAGCCGGAACTCGCGGGCGAACTCGGAGAGGATCTGGGAGACGGCCTCCGGGAGGAGCTCCCGGGAGGAGCGCTCCAGGATCATGCCGAGGCCTCTCGCAACAGCGCCTCCCTCTCCTGGAACCGGAGCACCAGGGTGACCGCGTTCCCCTGGTCGTTGAAGTGGACTTCGTCCATGAGTTTGCGCATCAGGAAGATGCCCCGTCCACATGGACGATGGAGCTGCTCCGGGGCCGTTGGATCCGGCAGCCGGTCGGGATCGAACCCGGACCCCTGATCGATGACGCGCGCCTCCAGGGCGTGACGGCCCATGAGGACCTCGACCCGAACCCGCTTGGACGGGTCGCCGGCGTTTCCGTAGAGCATGGCGTTGGCCAGTGCTTCCACGAAGCTCACGCGGAAGTTGAAGCGGAGCCGGCGGGAGACCTCCTCGCAGAACTCGCACCGCAGAAGGACGAACTCCACGGCGCCCTCGATGCACCCGAGGTCGTTGGGGAGTTCAAATACCAGTTTCCGGTCCATCGGACCTCCGGTTGAAGGCGGAGGGACCCGGGTGGCGTGGCCGTCAGAAGCCGTTGAGGCCTTCGTCCCGGGAATCGTGGATCCGGAAGAGGGTGTCGAGCTTGGTCAGCTCGAACAGGGTCCGGAGGTCCTCGTTCAGCGTCGAGAGCCTCAATTCCCCGCCCTGCTCCCGGATCTTCTTCGAGAGGCTGACGAGCACCCCCAGTCCGGAGGAGTCGATGTAGCCCGTGTTCGTGAAATCCACGAGGAACTTGCGATCGCCCTTCTCCAACTCCTCCAGGACCCGGGTCTTCAGCTCCTGGCGGTTTCCGACGATGAGCTGTCCGTCCACGTCGACGACGAGCACGTCCCCTTCGCGAGATACCTGAAACGCCATGGAGATTCGATCCGGTGTGGAGCCGGAGCCCTATTGGGTCCGGACGGTTCCTGGAGGGGAGACAACTGTGAACGACCTGTCGAAGCTAGAGGAAAGGCCTCCGATCGGGCAAGATGGGCTCCCGGAGTCACCTCCTGGCGGCACCGCTTACGGCGCCATCAGCGAAGTCATGACGGCCACCTGGACAATGTCGTCGGCGGACGCGCCCCGAGAGAGGTCGTTCAGGGGGCGTCGAAGCCCCTGGATCACCGGCCCCACCGCCTTCGCGCCGGCCAGGCGCTCCACCAGCTTGTAGGCGATGTTCCCTGCATCCAGGTTCGGAAACACCAGGACGTTGGCGTGCCCCCCCACCGCGGACACAGGTGCCTTGCGGCGAGCCACCGCCTCCACCAGCGCCGTGTCGGCCTGGAATTCCCCGTCGGCCGGCGTTCCCGGTTCCATGTCCCGGAAGAGGGCCAGCCCCTGGCGCACCCGGTCCACCGAGGGCCCCTCGGCACTCCCCAGGGTGGAGTAGGACAGGAACGCCACCATGGGGGAGTCTCCGAAGACGGCCCGCCGGGCCCGGGCCGCCGCCGCGGCGATCTGCGCCAGCTGAGGCCCCGTGGGGTCGGGAACCACCGCGCAGTCCGTGAAGGTCAGGACCTGCTCCGGTGGTCCGGGGAGGATCATGTGGAAGCTGGAGGAGACGGTGCGGATTCCGTCGGCGGGCCCCACGCACCAGAGGGCTGCCCGCAGCACGTCGGCGGTGCTGTGGACCGCCCCCGCCACCGACCCATCGACCTGGCCCAGCGCCACCATGGCCGCACCCCGCACCAGGGGTTCACGGACCCGTTCCCGAGCCTCTGCCTCGGTGAGCCCCCGCGCCCGCCGCCGGTTCCAGAGGTGGGTGGCGTACCGGCCGGTGCCCTCGGAACCCCGGATGTCCACCACCTCCACGGCATCCGGATCCCCCCCGGCGTGAAGGAGGCCGTCCCGGATGGCCTCGGGCACCCCGAGGACGACGGGATGCAGCGTCCCTTCGTGCTGGATCCGGGCCACGGCCGCCAGCGTCCGGGCCTCCTCCCCCTCGGGAAAGACGATTCTGCGGGGGCGCGCACGGGCACGCTCGGCCAGGCGGTCCAGAACGCTCATCGCCCTCCCCTGTCGGCCTGCCCGAAGCGGTCCCGGAGCCGCCGGAGCACCGCGGGAGAGACGAAGGCATCCACCTCGCCTCCGAGCCGGGCCACCTCCCGAACCAGGGAAGCCGAGAGAAAGGAGAGGTGGGCGTCGGGCATGAGGAAGAGAAACTCCACCCCGGGACGCATTTCCCGATTCATCTGCGCCATCTGGAACTCGTACTCGAAGTCCGACACGGCCCGCAGCCCCCGGACCACGAACCCGGCTCCGATCTTCTCGGCAAAGTCCACCAGGAGGCCCTGGAAGCTGACGCAGGAGATGCGGGGCTCGTCGGAAAAGACCTCCCGGAGCATCTCCAGCCGCTCCTCCACGGAGAAGGCGGGCTGACGTGTCTGGCTGGCCGAGTGGGCCACGGCCACCACCACCCGGTCCGCCACCCGGAGTGTGCGTCGGGCAACGTCCTCGTGCCCCAGGGTCACGGGGTCGAAGGAACCGGGATAGAGGGCGATGCGGGATAACGGGGCGGCGGGCGAAGCGGTCATTCCGGAGCCTCGATTCGGGTCAGGGAGGTGTCGCCGTAGCGTCGTGTCCGGACCTCGCGCCCCGCCGGGAGGGAGTCGGACGGGGTCTCGGAGGACCGGTGCTCGATCCAGAGTTCGGCGGCGAAGGGTGTGCGGCAGAAGGCGTCCAGAAGGGCGCCCAGGTATCCGTGGTCGTAGGGGGGATCGGCCAGGGCGAGGTCGAACGCACCGGCGTCCAGCTCCCCCGCCCAGGTCAGGGCGTCCGCCTGGACGACGCGGGCGCGCTCCCCAGCTCCCAGCGCCTTGATGTTGGCCCCGAGCGAGACGAGGGAAGCCCGGGCCCGCTCCACGAAGACCACCTCCGCTGCCCCCCGGGAGAGGCACTCGAGGCCCAGGGCGCCAGACCCGGCAAAGAGATCCAGGACGCGGGCCCCGGGGAGCCGGGGGTGGAGAACCGACATCCAGGCCTCCCGAACCCGGTCCGTGGTGGGGCGCACGTCGCGCCCTCGGGGGGCCTCGATCCTCCGCCCTCCCCAGGTGCCGGCAATGATCCTCACCCCGCATCCCCCGAAGAAGGCCGGAGATCCAGCAGCCGGGCCTGAAGGCTGACCTGCCCCCGGTACTCGTGGGTCCGAAGCTGGAAAAGGGCATCCACGCGCCCCGACGCCAGGGCCTCCGGGGGACGTCGCCGCGCCAGGCCGAACCCGATGGCCTCGAGCTCCCGCCCCGCATCCCGAAGTCGGAGCTTGAGATGGCCGTCCCCGACCTCCCGGGGTCGCCCAGCAAGCTCGACGCCGCGGGCCCAGAAGACGGGTCGGGGGTTGCCCATGCCGAAGGGCGCCATGTACTCGAGGAGGCGGTGGAGGCCCCCGTCCGCCTCGGCAATGGAGAGCGGGGTCCCCGCCGCAAGCCGAGGCACGGGGAACCGGCCCTGGAGCTGGTCCCGCACCTGCGCGTTGAAGGCGGAGCGGAAGGCGTCGATCCGCTCCGCAGCCACGTCCATCCCGGCGGCCTGCCGGTGGCCCCCGAACCGATCCAGGAAGGAAGCGCACCCCTGAAGGGCCTCGTAGAGGTGCACACCGGGCACGGAACGAGCGCTGCCCCGCCCTCGCCCCCCGCTGAGCGCCACCAGGACCACGGGTCGATGGATCCGTTCCACGATGCGGGAGGCCACGATCCCGATGACGCCGGGGTGCCACCCCTCCCCGGCCAGCACCACCCCGTAGTCGCGGGAGGGATCGTACTCCTGGGCCAGCATGTCCAGGGCTTCGGCCAGGGTTCGCCGATCCTCCTCCTGCCGCGCACGGTTGGCCTCGTCCAGCTCCCGAGCCAGGGCCAGGGCCTCGGTCCGGTCCTCGGTCAGAAGCAGGCGAAGTGCGGTGTCCGCCGCACCCATGCGGCCGATGGCATTGATCCGGGGTCCCAGGACGAAGCCAACCTGGCCGGCGTCCACCTCGCCCCGGAGTCCCGCGATCTCCAGGAGCGCCCGGAGCCCCGGCATCCGGGTGTGGGCCAGGTACCGCAGGCCAAAGCGAACCAGGATGCGGTTTTCGCCTTCCAGCGGCACCAGGTCCGCCACCGTGGCCAGCGCCACCAGGGCCAGGAGGGGGTGGAGTTCCGCAGGGTCGATCCCCCGACGCTCCGCCAGGAGCTGAGCCAGCTTGTAGGTGACCCCGGCTCCGCAGAGCACCGCCTCCGGGTAGGTGGAGTCGGAGCGGACGGGGTTGACCACGGCCAGCGCGGCCGGAAGAACAGGACCCGGCGTGTGGTGATCGGTGACCACCACGTCCATCCCCCGGTCCCTGGCCGCAGCCACGGCATCATGGGCTGCGATCCCGGAATCGCAGGTAATGAGGAGGGAGGCGCCGGCGGCCTCGGCCGCGGCCACGCCAGCCTCGCTCAGGTCGTACCCGTGCTCCGTCCGATGGGGAACGAAGGGAACGACCGTTCCTCCCAGGTGGCGGAGCCAGCGGGTCAGGAGCGCCGTGGCGCAGACCCCGTCCACATCGTAGTCCCCGTGAACGAAGATCGTCTCCTTCCGCTCGAGCGCCTGCAGAATCCGGTTGACGGCAGGCGTCGCATCCGGAAGCCCTGCAGGGGGATGCAGATGCTCGAGCCGAGGGCGTAGAAACGCCTTCACCCGATCCATGTCGGTCATCCCCCGGGCCACGAGGACAGAAGTCAGGGCCGGCGGAAGCGACAGTTGTTCGGACAGGAAGCCCACCGCATCCGGCGCCGGCGGGTCCCCCAGTTCCCACACGGGGTCCGGGGGGGGAGGGAGCGTGGGCGCCGGGGGCGTCACGCCTTCTCGCCTGCCCCGGCTTCCGCACCCTCGCCGACGGGGGCCGCCACCGCCTCCCCCGCGTCTCCGTCCGTCGACCCCGCCTCAGTGACCGGGTCGGGCTCGACCTCGGGCTCAGGCTCGGATGTGAGGATCACGCCGCACGCTTCGCACCGGGCCATGGCCCCGCGCCCTCCCCGGATCTCGTTCTGCAGCTGGAGAGGGACCATGTTGAAGCAGTGCCCACAGGCCCCGTCCTCGGTGAGGACCGCCACCACCACCGCCCGGCCGGAGGCGTGAAAGCTCTCGTAGACCCTGCGCTCCCCCCCTCCCAGCAGTTCCATGGCGGCGTCCCGGCGGGCGCGGAGTTCGGCCGCCCGTTCCCGAAGCGCGGTGCGGCGCGCGAGGAGCGCCTCCTGGCGCGGCCCCACCTCGGCTCGGGCCTCGGCGGACCGGGTTGCGACATCCTCTTCGGCCAACTCCGCCCGGTGGATCTGCTCGGAGAGCTGGATCCGGTCCTTCTCGTCGGCTTCCAGCGCCCGGCGAAGCATGTCGGCCTCTGCCTTGACGGCGGCCTCCTCCCGGAGGTTCGACACGTGGCTCAGCCGCTCCTCCAGCTTCGAGGATCGCTCCTTCTTCTCCTCGGTGCTTCGGTGGAGACGGCGCGCATCCTCCTGCATCTGCTCCAGCCGCCGGCGAAGCTGCCCGAGTTCGCCCTCGAGTCGAAGTGCCGGATCCTCCACCTCGGCAAGCTGGGGATCGAATCCCTCGATCTCCTGGTTGACGTCGCGAATCCTGCGGTCCAGGTGCTGTAGCTCCCGGAGAGAACCAATGGTCGAGATTGTCATCCGTCCGTCCGTTCCTGTTCCTGTGAAGGTGCGGCAGGCGAACCCCGCCGCGCCACGTTCCAGCGTCCCGGGCGTTCCCGCCGCAGCCGCTGCATCTCGCCCGCAACCCGGGTCTTCGTTTCCGGATCCGGGGCCGCTTCGAGCTCCCGCATCAACGCCTCACGGCGATGATCAAAGCTCCGGTCCAGGAGCCGTGTGATGGCCGCGTCGAACACCCGCTGCGTATGCTCCAGCTCCTCCGGGTCGCCCTGCAGCTCCTCGATGCGCCGCACCACCTCGGGGGGCAACCCCGGGGGGAGCTCGCCGAAGTCCGGATCATCAAGGAGGATCTTGAAGATGGCCCGATCCACCGGATCCCGAAACTCTCCCGGTCCGATCCGTTCCGCCGCCCGCTCCACCCAGTCCCGGGTTCGGAGGAGTACGAGAAGAAGCTGACGCTCCGGGCCGAGGCTGGGAAGAGGGCGCGACCGGGGATCCCCGGCCCGTCCGCCCGAACGAGACCCCGGGCGGGATCCCGGGCCGAAGCCTGGGCGGGAGCCCGTCGGGCTGCCGCCCGGGGCGGGCGGCATGCTCCAGGAACCGGGCTCCCCCGGAGGGAGAGGTCCAGGAGGCCCCATCCCACTCCCACGCCCCGCTCCCGGGCCTGCACCACTGCCGGTGGCGGACTGGCGGAGCTCGTCTTCCAGGGTCTCGCGGCGCACCCCGGTCTTCTCCGCCACCTTCGCCACGTAGATGTCCCGGAGCGTCGGATCGGCGGCGGCGCGAAGGGTGGGCATCAGCTTGTCCACCGCCGACCGGGTCCGATCGATGCTCTCGAAATACCCGTGCTCGGCCAGGAGCTGCAGCTTCCGGTCCACCACATCGAGGGCATCGTCGAGGTAACGGGCGAGCCCTTCAGCCCCCACGCGTCGAACGAGGGAGTCGGGGTCATCGCCCTCGGGAAGGGTTACCACGAGGGGCTGTACCCCGGCCGCCAGGAGAACGTCGGCGCCCCGGAAGGTGGCGCGGAGCCCCGCCTCGTCGGAATCGAAGAGGAGGAGCGCGTGGTCCGTGTAGCGCCGCAGGAGACGGGCCTGCTCCACGGTCAGGGCCGTCCCCAGCGTGGCCACGGCGTGCTGGATCCCCGAGGCGGCCAGGGCCACCACATCCATGTACCCTTCCGTGACCAGGGCGGCCCCTTCCTTCCGGATCGCGTTGCGGGCCCACCCGAGGGCGTACAGTACGGAGCCCTTGTGGTAGACTGGCGTCTCCGGGGAATTCAGGTATTTGGGCACGTTCTTGCCGGCCACCCCCAGGATGCGGCCACCAAAGCCCACCACCCGCCCCACTTCGGACTCGATGGGGAAGATGATGCGGTCCCGGAACCGGTCGTAGGGCTCGCTGGCGCGCTCCGACGTCGTCAGGAGCCCGACCTCCAGGAGCAGCTCGTCGGAGATCCCGTGACGACCGGCGGCCGTACGAAGCCCCCGCCAGTCATCGGGTGCATACCCGAGCCCGAAGCGCTCCTGCGTCGCTTCGTCGATCCCCCGCTCGGCCAGGTAGGTCCGGGCCCTGGCGCCGAGCTCGGGATCCGCCAGGGACTGCCGGAAGAAGTCCCGGGCAAAGGCGTTGGCCTCGTAGTGGGGGCGGAGGGGGTCGTCGTCCGCCTCGCCCCGGCGCACCTCCCGGATCTCCACGCCGTAACGGCCGCCCAGGTCCCGGACGGCATCCAGGAAGCCCAGCCCCTGCCGCTCCATCAGGAACCGGAACACATCCCCCTGCGCTCCGCATCCGAAACAGTGGTACATCCGCTTGTCCGGCACGACGAAGAAGGACGGCGACCGGTCCTCGTGGAACGGACACTTTCCCTTGTAGTCCTTCCCGGCCCGCTTGAGGGAGACGACTTCCCCCACGACCTCGACGATGTCCGCCCGCTGCCGGACCTCCTCCACCACCTCGTCGGGGATCACTGGAGAACCGCCACGGTGACGCCAGCCCCACCCTCGCCGTGCACCCCGCCCCGGAACTCCCGGACCCGACGATCCCGCCGAAGCAGCTCGTGGACCCGGGCCCTCACCGCGCCCGTACCCTTCCCGTGAACGATCCGGAGCTCGGGGAGGTGAGCGAGCACGGCGCCGTCCAGGGCCCGCCCCAGTTCCAGTTCCACCTCCTCCACCCGGAGTCCCAGGAGATGCACCTCGGGACGGGCCTCCACCTCCGCAAAGCGGAGCGTCCCGCCCCCGCCACGCTCGGCCCGCTCCCTGGGCGATTCCGTCGAGGGGAGCCGTTCCACTTCCCCGCGATGGACCTCGAAGCGGAGGCTTCCCACCTCCACCGTCACCCGGTCCCCTTCCACGTCGCGAACCTTTCCCCGGGCTCCGCTGCCGAGAATCCGGGCCCGGTCACCCACCTGGATCGGGGGTGGGGCCGGCGGAGCCCCTCGCGGGCCCCGTGCTCCCGGAGCAGCGGCTCGCTCCCCCCGATCCTTCCTTCGCCCGGGTCGTCCCCTCCCGGCAATCCGCTCCGCGGCCTGCTGCTGCACGCGGGCCGCCGACTCCACGCGGCTCCGGGCCTCCCGCTCCCGATCCACCCGGGACACTTTGTCGGCCTCCCGCACCTCCTGGATGGCCGCCTCCACCTCGTCCCTGGCCTCCAGCAGGTACCGACGCGCCTCCTCCCGGGCCCGTTGCTCCGCACTTCGTTCGCGCTCCGCCAGGAGGCCTGCCCGGCGGCGGGCCTCGTCGCGCAGGCTCATGACCTCGTCCCGGGTGCGGTCAGCTTGCTCCAGTGCCGCGCTCAGCAACCGTTCCTTCTCCTCCAGCGAGGCGAGAAGCGATTCCACCTCCAGCTCCCCCGAGTCCACGTAGCTCTCCGCCCGATCCACCACCTCGGCGGGAAAGCCCAGCCGTCGGGCAATGGCCAGGCCGTAGCTTCGGCCAGGTCTTCCCTTCTGGAAGCGGTAGGTGGGCCGGATGTTCTCGGCATCGAAGAGGAGCGACGCGTTGACGATGCCGCTCCCGGGGGTATCCAGACGCTTCATCGCCCCGAGATGGGAGGTGACGACAGCCTGCGCCCCGCGGTCCACCAGCGTTTCCAGCAGCGAGCGGGCCAGGGCGGCGCCCTCGGCGGGGTCGGTGCCGGTCCCCATCTCGTCCATGAGGACCAGGGTCCCGGGTCCCGCCCCCTCGAGGATCTCGCGGGCCCGTGCCAGGTGAGCGGAAAAGGTGGAGAGGGAGGCGGCGATGGACTGTTCGTCCCCGATGTCGGCAAAGACGTCCTGGAGGACGGGAAGCCGGGTCCCCTCCCCCACCGGGGGGAGGATGCCGGTCTGGGCCAGCAGGGGGAGGAGTCCCATGGCCTTGAGGAAGACGGTCTTTCCTCCGGTATTCGGCCCGGAGACCACGAGGGCGCGCTCGCCCCGGGCCAGCTCCAGGGAAAAGGGCACCACGTCCCCCGCCCCGGACCCTTCGGCGGCCTCGAGGAGGAGGGGATGCCGTCCCTCCACGATGGCGACCCCCGCGTCCGGCTCCTCCACGGGATCCAGAAGGTGGGGGAGGTGGGCATTCCACCGGGCGGCGGCAAGGGCCCGGGCCCAGAGCGAGTCCATGTCAACCAGGGCGTCCAGGGAGGCGGCCAGCTCGGTGCGTCGCGGCCGAAGGCGCCCCGTGGCCTCCCTCAGGATGCGATGGACCTCCCGCTCCTCCTCGCGTTCCAGCGCCTGAATCTCGTTCATGAGCTGGAGGGCCAGGGGCGGCTCCACGAAGAGGGTGGCACCGCTGGCCGACTCGCCGTGAATGACGCCCCCTACCTCGGACTTGCCCTCGCGGCGAACCTGGATCACGTAGCGGCCGTCCCGCACCGACACGGAGGCGTCCGGTACCCGGACCCGTTCGGGGAGCGCCGCAACGAAGGACTCGAGCCGCCGGACGATCCGGTTTCGTGCCACCTGGATACGCCGGCGGAGCTGGCGCAAGGCGGGACTGGCACCGTCCAGGACGGTTCCGTCCTCGTCCACGATCCCTGCGAGATACGTCGTCGCGGGCTCGTCATCCACCGCCCGGGACCCGAGGGCCGCGAGTCCGGCGTCCGGCGCCTCCGCCCCGAGCAGGGCGGGGAGTTCCCGGGCCAGCGCGCCCGAGGCCTCGAGCAGACGAAGCAGGACCAGGAGATCGGGAGAGGTGAGGACGGCTCCCTCCAGCGCCAGGGTCCGAAGGGGGCGACGGGCATCCGGAGGGGGAGGCGGCGACCAGTCCGGGTGGGTCCGATGCAGGAGCACCGCCTCCGCCACCCGCGCCAGTTCGGCCCGGAGTGCGGGGACGTCGGTCCCCGGTTCCCGGGCCAGCAGGGCCGCGCGTCCGAGTTCACTCCCGCAGCGCGCGGCCACCGCCTGGAGGGCCGCGTGGAAATCCAGGACCTCCAGGGCATGGGGGTTCACGCGCCGGTCAACTCCTCCCGGACGATGCGATTCGCCTCACGACCATCAAATCGTCCCCGCAGAAGGGGCATCAGCCGACCCATCAGGGGGCCGGTCTCGGCTACGCCCTCCTCACGGAGCCCCCGGACCAGGGCCCTCACCTCGGCCTCGTCCATGGGTTCAGGGAGGAAGGCGGCCAGCATCTCCGATTCCGCCTCCTCCCTGGCTGCCAGCTCTTCCCGCCCGCCCGCCCGCATCTGCTCGGCCGCCTCCTTCCTTCGCTTCCGCGCCCGAGTCAGCACCTCGTGGATGTCCTCGTCCGACACCTCTCGCCCGAGTTCGATGCGCCGGTTCCGGAGTTCGGCCAGAGTCATGGAAAGGAGGCTGACCCGGGCGCGGTCCCGGGCTCGCCGGGCGTCGTTCAGGGCTTCTTCGAGTCGAACCTGAAGGGGGGCGGGCATGCAATGGCTCCCGGAGAGACGAGGAATGAAAGACGGGGGCGCGGTCCGAAGGCGCACGGGACGCTTCCCCGAAAAATACCCGAAGGCGCGTCTCAGGGTCAACGATCACGTGCCTCCCGTCACCCCGGCGGCCAGCCAAGGGATCGCCCGCCCAGCACGTGCAGGTGGAGATGGTCCACCGACTGCCCCCCGTCGTCCCCGATGTTGGTGACCACCCGGTACCCGGCGTCCTCCAGGCCTTCGCGTCGGGCCACCTCGGCCGCCGCCAGGAGGAGGGCCGCCGAAAGCGCCGCGTCACCTGGCACGAGCGCAGCGACGGAGACCACGTGGCGGCGGGGAACGACGAGGATGTGAACGGGCGCCTGCGGGTTCACATCCCGGAACGCCATCACGTGCTCGTTCTCCAGCACCGGGGTGGCCGGAAGCGTTCCTGCGACGATGCGGCAGAAGATGCACTCCATGGGTCGAGACTCCCGGGCGCCCCGTGAGGCACCCCGTTCCTGATGAGACGTTGATCCAGGGAGCCGCAAGCTGGCCCCCGGTACCATGGGAAGGCCCGCGGGATAGGGCCATGCTGGGAAGGTAACCCCGGCCCTCATGGAGCCGGATCCCCCTGCGTGGAGCCGAGTCCCCCTGGCCCGCTGTCCTCTCTCCCCGACCCAACGTGGAATGGCCCATGTCCCCGTCGATGCACCTACCCGATACCCTGCCCTTCCTTCCCGGCGACGGCCCCACTCCGGCCGATCCCCCCGATCCGCCCACATGGCTCACCCACAAGGTCATGGATGTGCTCCGCCGTCACCCGGGAACCGCCCTTCCGCTGGAGCAGCTTCATGAACGCGTGCAGCAGGAGGGAACCCCGGTGCCGGAACGGGCGGATCACTTTGCGCGCTCCCTGGCCGGTGACCCCCGGCGGCTGCATCTGCTCATTCCCCGACGGAGACGCTGGGCGGGCCTCGCCCCGCGACCGTGGGTGCTGGCTCGGTCGCCAACCGACCCTGACTCCGCTCACCCGATCCTGCACCTCCTTCGCGAAACCCTGCGACTCCTCGGCCAGACCGTGGATCCCGAGTCCATCGTCGAGATGGCCCGGTGGGAGCGCTATCTCATGGAGGAGGCGGAGGTCCACCAGTCGCTGGGGCGACGCCTGCGCCGGAAGCGCGGCGAAAGGCACAACTCCACCACTCCTCTTCCCGGTCTTCCTCCAGGAAGCGGAATCCTGCGGCCTCGGCGACTTCGCGCATCTCCGGGGCCTCGGCCAGAAGGATGCCGCTGAGCACAAGCAGGCCTTCGGGGCGGAGGCCGCGGGCGAACCCGGCGACCAGGGGCCTGAGAATCCCCGCCTCGATGTTCGCCACGATCCCGTCGAAGGGATCCTCGCCGGAGAGGAACTCCGGACCCACGGCCCTGGACTCCACGCGCACCGTTTCCGTGAGCCCGTTGCGCTCGAGGTTCTCCCTCGCCGCCGTGCAGGCCCACGGATCCAGCTCCAGCGCGAGGACGCTCCGGGCGCCGAGCCGGGCACAGGCCATGGCCAGGATCCCGGAGCCGGCGCCGACGTCGGCCCACCTGGACCCAGTCTCCACGTGGCGGTCCAGGAGGCGCAGGCACCCTCGCGTGGTGGGATGCTCGGAGGTCCCGAACGCCATGCCGGGATCGACCACCAGAACCAGGTCCCCGGGTTCCGCCTGCACCGGCTCCCAGCTGGGCGTGACGACGATGCGTGGCGTGATGCGGCGGGTACCGAATCCCGCTCTCCAGTGCTCCGCCCAGGCCTCGTGGGCCTGCCAGCCGGGTCGCACCTCGTCGGAGGCCCGCTCCTCATCCAGATCACGGAGGCCCTGCCGGACCCGTTCCACCACGGCGCCCACCCCGCCCCGGGCGTCGGGCGGGGGAGGCAGATAGACCACGAGCCCGCCCTCCTGTTCCTCCACGCCCCGGGGCTGGGCGTCGCCGAGCCCCCCTTCCATGAGGAAGTCCACCACACGCTCTCGACGAACCGGGTCGCGGGGCATGGGAATCCGGAGGACGAGCCAGCGGTCTGGCCAGCGGTCCTCAGGCGGCGACGCTTCGCTGCTCACGAGGTGAAGGCCTCCTTGACCCTGGACCAGAATCCCCGCCGATCACTGGCGCCCTCGTCGGCCCCCGGGGCCTGGTCCGGGGCAGCGTCCTCCGATTCCCGGAGACGCCGGAAAAGATCACGCTGATCAGGGGTCAGATGTTCAGGCGTCCAGACACGGATGCGGGCGATCAGGTCCCCACGGCCGCGGCCGTTCAGCTCAGGGACGCCACGCCCCCGAATCCGGAGTGCCTGGCCGGACTGGATCCCGGCGGGGAGATCGACCTCCACCTCGCCGTCCACCCCGGGAACCCGGATGCGGTCTCCCAGCGCGGCCTGTGCGAAGGTCACGGGAACGTCGATGACCAGGTGATTTCCCTCCCGGGAGAACCGGGGGTCCTCCTGCACGTCGAGGAGGACCATGATGTCCCCGTGCGGGCCGCCACGCGGCCCCACGTTTCCCTGGCCCCGAAGGGTAATGTAGTTCTCACCCGTTACGCCTGCCGGGACCTCGACCTCGATCTCCGACTCGGCGCGGGTACGGCCTTCGCCATGGCAGACGGAGCATGGGGAGGGAATTCGCACCCCCTCCCCTCCGCAGCTCCGGCAGGTGGTCAGGGAGACGAACTGGCCGAACACCGAACGCTGCGCGATCCGCTCCTCTCCGGTTCCGCCGCAGGTGGAGCAGGCGGTGGGCGGCGTTCCGTCGGCCGCCCCGGTCCCCGTGCACGTCGCGCACGCCTCGAGCAGGCGGATCTTGAGCCGACGCGTCGCCCCGCTGACCACTTCCGCCAGCGTCAGCGGCAGGGTGATGCGCACCGGTTCGCCCTGGCGGCGCTGCCGCCCCCCGCGGGAACGCCGCCGCCCTCCCCCGAACAGGTCCTCGAAGCCCCCTCCGCCTCCTCCGCCTCCTCCGCCGAAATCCCGCATGAACATCTCCAGGGCGTCCTGGATGTCGAAGCCGCCCTGGAATCCCCCGGGCCCGGCGCCCCGCGCACCCTCCGGCCCGAAGCGATCGTAGCGGGCGCGTCGATCGGGGTCCTTCAGCACCTCGTAGGCCTCCGAGATCTCCTTGAACCGAGCCTCCGCCTCCTTGGAGCCATTGTTTCGATCGGGGTGGAATTCCATGGCCAGCTTGCGGTACGCCTTCTTGATCTCGTCAGTGGCGGCGTCCCGGGCCACGCCCAGGGTGTCGTAATAATCAGCCATGCGCTGCATCGGCCTTCGGGTTCAGGAGGGAAATGTCGGGAGGTGTCGGGGCAGGGATGGATGCAGAGATCTCGCTGCCCTACTTGAGAATGCGGTTCACCAGGGACGAGGTATGTTCCACGATGGCCATGACTTTCTCGTAGGGCATGCGGGTGGGGCCAATGACCCCGATCACGCCCTTCAGACCTCCGAACTGGTACTCGGCCGTGACCAGGGTGAAGTCGTGGAGTTCCGAGTGGGGGTTTTCGCCGCCGATGGTGATGTGCAGGGCTCCGGCATGGGAACGATCGCGGAGTGCCCGCCCGAGGAGTTCACGGCGCTCGGTGAGTTCCATGAGCCCCTTGAGCCGTTCTCCCGAGGTGAATTCAGGCTTGGAGGCCAGCACGGACGCGTTTCCCAGGTGGATCGAGCTTCCTTCCACTTCGGGCCAGTCGAAGATCTCGGCCCCCGACTGCATGAAGATATTCAGGATCTCCTCCGCCGCCGGGTCGTCGCCGGGGATGACCCCCCGGAACCGCTCCGCCACCGTCTCCCGGATCTCCGAAAGGGTAAGGCCGGACAGGCGCTCGTTGAGGAGAACCGTCAGGGTCACCAGGGTGTCGTCGGGGACATCGGTGGAGAGATCCACGTACAGCGTGCGGACGACGCCGCTTCGGATCTGGGCCACCAGGAGAACCTTGGTGGAGGAGACCCGGACGAGGTCGAGGCGTTCCAGGACGGCCGATGCCAGTCGCGGCCCCACGGCCACGCCGAGTTCCTGCGAAAGGAGCCCCAGAGCCCGGGTGGCCCGGCGGACCAGGTGCTCCACGGCCGACGCTCCCAACCCGCCGAGTTCCGCCGCCAGCCGCTCCTGTTCTTCGGCCGGCAGGGGAGCAGGGTGAATCAGGTGATCCACGAACACCCGGTAGGCCCGGTCGGTGGGCACGCGCCCGGCCGAGGTATGGGGATGGTACAGGTACCCCTTCTCCTCCAGGTCACTCATGGTGTTCCGCACCGTGGCCGGCGAGACCCCGAGGTCGAAGCGGCGCGTCACGCTTCGGCTTCCCGCCGGCTCCGCCGTCTCGACGTAGGTTCGCACCACGGCCTCCAGGACCCGACGCTCCCTCAGGGAAAGCGGCGGTTCCTGTTCAAGCTCGCGGCTGGATCGGTCCTGTTCTTCCTGCATCATCCTTCAAAGTTCAGACACCGGGCTCCATCCGTCGACCCCCCCGGGAAATCCTCTCCACCACCAGGGCCAGTTCGACGGCCAGATCATCGGCCAGCAACCACCCGGAGGGAGTCAGACAAAGTCGCTCCGATCCCGTCTCCGTCGGCGCCTGCGACTGCACCCATCCGGCTTCTCGCCATCGGCGGAGCCACGGCTCTTCTCGGCAATCGCGCGAAGGGAGGCGGAGGCCCTCGTCGGTTCGAAGGGCAGCCCAGACTCGCTCGAGCCGTGCCTCGGCCGGACTCAGCTCCTCGAAGCCGAACACGGGGTCGCTTCCGGCGTCGACCGCTGCCAGATACGGGCGCACCTCCGGATGGTTCCATCGGCGGTGGGGATGCCGAAAGGAAATGGCTCCCGGTCCCAGTCCGAGGACGGGGCGGCGACGGGCCAGGGCGCGAGGGTAACGGGGTCCATGGCCGGGGGCGTGGGCATAGGCCAGGTCCGAGAGGGTCCACCCCGCTCGCCGAAGGGCTCCGGCTGCCCGGAGCCACACTCCGGGGGCCCGGCCGTCCGGGTCGTCGGAACCGGCCAGTGGCGAAGGATCCTCTTCCTCCACCAGCGCCACCGAGGTCACACCTGCGGCCAGCAGCGCCTCCAGCATCTGTTCCGCGGAGGTCCCGGCCCCGCCGTCGCCCCGCCCTCTTCCCTGGAGCGAGACATCTCGCTGGAGCGAAACTTCTGCGGCGATCCGGACCGGCCGAGGGGGCCGCAGGGCGCGAACCAGTTCCATCAGGCGCAGCGCCACGTCGGGCCGGGCCGCCTCTCCACGGAGGCTCAGGCGGTCCACGCCCCCCTCGATCCAGGCACGGACCAGTTCTTCCGGAAGCGAGGGGTCGTCCACTTCCACGGTCCACTCGTCGAGGCCACGCGCCCCCCCCGCCCCGAGGACCCGACGGACCAGGTCCGGAAGTTCCGTCCCGAGGACGTCGGGCCGGGCTCCCCCGACCAGGAGAGCTCGAGGCGAGAGGTGTGGGCGCCCGACGGGAAATCGGAGCTCCCGTTCCCTCGCAAGCGCACCGGCCCACCTGCCCGGCCAGGCCGGGTCCTTCGAATCGGATACCGAGAGGTAGAGGTGGGCGACGGGGTCGCTCATCGGAACCCTCACGCGCCCTCGCCCAGGGTGGAAGGGAGAAGGATCCACCCCTCGGGCTCCCGGCGTGCCCGACCGGCCAGGTCGAGCCGGGTGAGCGCAGCCAGCACCCGGGAGGGCGGAAGTCCGGCCTCGTCCAGGAGGAGATCGAGAGGGCACGGGTCCAGGGAGAGAAGCGCCACGACGCGGTCTCCGTCATCCTGGCCTCGGCTCGCCTCGTCCCCGAGGTCGCTCTCCCGCGGAGGTCCTCCCGATGTCCGGGTTCCGGGGGGAGGCCCGGAAGGCATGGAGCCCGGCTCCTCACCCAGCTGGCGAAGGATGTCCTCGGCCGAAGTCACCATGGAGGCTCCGTCGGCGATGAGGCCGTTCGACCCCTCGGTGGAGGGGGCCTCCACCGACCCTGGAACCGCCATGACCTCGATCCCCATGTCCACGGCATGGTCCACGGTCAGGAGCGCTCCGCTCCTCCGAGCGGCCTCCACCACCACGATGCCCCGACAGAGAGCAGCCAGGACCCGGTTCCGGCGAGGAAAGTTGTGGGCACTCGCCGGGACCCCCGGGGGAAACTCGCTCACCAGGAGCCCGTCCCGGGCGATCTGGTGAAAAAGGTCGGCATGGGCCAGCGGGTAGGCCCGGTCAGGACCCCGCCCCAGTACCGCCACCGTGCCCCCCTTCCCGCTCAGGGCGCCTCGATGGGCGGCGGCATCAATGCCCAGGGCCAGGCCACTCACCACGGTCCACCCCTCCTCCGAGATCCTCCGGGCCAATCGTTCGGCCACGCGTCGCCCGGAGGCCGTCGCCCGACGGGATCCCACGAGGGCCAGGGCAGGCCGCCCCAGGAGTTCGGTACGCCCTCGCAGGTAGAGGACCGCCGGGGGGTCATGGAGGCGCAGAAGGCACGCGGGGTACCCGGGCTCATCGATGCCGAGAACATGGATTCCCTGAGCCGCGGCCCGCCGGGCGATCTCTCGGGCGCGTTCCAGGATCCGGGTCGACGACACGGTCCAGGCTTCCCGGGCCGGACGGGGAACGCCAGGCCCGCCTCCCAGAATGCGCTTCAAGGCCTCCTCCCGGGAGAAGGCACCCAGGAGAAGTCGGGCGGCCACCCGATCACCGACCCCGGGGAGGCTCCGCAGGGCCAACAGACGAACCACGTCGGGGGGTGCCGCGGCCTCGGGCTCCGGCAGGCCGGGGGTGCCCCCGGTCAGAGAGGAGTGCCCCCCCACCATTCCTCCTCGTCGTCCAGCGACGTTCCGTCGGCAGCCCGCCCACCGGCACCCGCCGGCTCCTCCTCCCCGGCGGACGGGTCCGGGAGCCCCCCGGACGAAGGGTCGGACCCGCTCCCCGGCGTCGCCTCGCCGGAAGAGTCTGCGGAGGCCGCGTCAACGTCCTCGTCGGAGAGGACGGTTCCCCTGACCTCCTGCCGAACCCTCCGCCACAGGGCCTCCAGGAGGTCGTTCAGCCCCCGTCTGGCCACGGCAGAGATGGCGAAGACACCCCAGGCCGTGGGGGCCTCCACCCGGGGCAGGGCCTCCTCCGGCCCCAGGACATCGATCTTGGTCAGCACAAGGCAGTGGGGGCGGAGGGCCAGCTCGGGACTGTAACGCTCCAGCTCCGCCAGGAGCTGACGGTAGGTCTGTTCGGGGTCCGGGTCATCGACGGGCACGAGCACGGCCAGGGAACGCGTGCGCTCGATGTGCCGGAGAAACTGGTGTCCCAGTCCCTTCCCCTCGGCCGCTCCCTCGATGATGCCTGGAATGTCCGCGATGACGAAGCTTCGGAAGTCTGGAAGCTTGACCACACCCAGGTTGGGCTGGAGGGTCGTGAAGGGATACGCCGCCACCTTCGGCCGGGCCTCCGAGACCGCGGCCAGGAAGGTTGACTTCCCGGCGTTGGGCTCCCCGACCAGTCCCACATCGGCAATGAGCTTGAGGGTGAGCTCGAGGGTCCGACGCTCCCCCTCTTTCCCGGGTTCCCAGCGGCGTGGGGCCTGGTTGGTGGCCGTGACGAAGCTGGCGTTTCCCCGTCCGCCGCGGCCTCCGGGGGCCACCACCAGCCGGTCTCCGTGTTCCAGAAGCTCGCCGATGGGGTCGTCGGCCTCCACGTCCCGTACGAGGGTTCCCGGTGGGACTCGAAGCACGAGGTCGGACCCCCGGCGTCCCGTCCTGTTGCTCCCGGTTCCATGCTGACCCCGCTCGGCTCGGTACTCGGCCAGATACCGGAAATCGGTAAGGGTGGCGAGCTGGTCGTCCGCTTCGAGGATCACGTTCCCCCCATGCCCTCCGTTACCCCCGTCGGGTCCACCCCGCGGAACAAAGGACTCGCGCCGAAAGGAGTCGGCCCCGGACCCACCTAGGCCGCCTTCCACCCGGATTGTCACCTGGTCGATGAACATTCGTCTTCCTCTCGTTGCCCCTGATTTCCCGCCCCGCAGGCGGGGGAAACTGATGGACCTCGTCCGGACGAACGACGTCCCTCCCTCACGACCTTCCACGTCTCTCTCACCCTGGCGCGGACCTCCGCGTCCGGGATCCAGCCCTCCGCTTCCTCGAGCAGCTGCTCCACCAAGGTCGGCGCCACGCCGTTCCGCAGCGCACCCCGGAGATGGGAATGCAGTTGGCGCGGCGCATCCTGCACCGCCAGCAGGGTCGAGATGAGCACCTCCCTCTCGCCCAGGTCGAGGCCGTCCCGCCCCAGCACCTTGCCGTATCCCTCCTCCACCATCCACCGTGCCATGTCGGGATGGAGACCGGCGATGTTCCGCCGGAGCGCCTCCATCTGGTCCCCATAGACTCGACGGCAGACCACGTCGCCCCGTTCGTTCCAGAATACCGATTCACCGCCGCGGGGTTCAGGCGGAGGGTGGCCCGAGACCCGTCGCCACGTGCCCAGGGCCTCAAGGGCCGCCGGATACCCGAGGAAGAGGTAAGACTGAACGAGGGCTTCCTCCACCGCGACCGCCTCCAGCTCCCCTTCCTCGACGACGGCCGCCACGGCATGAAGTTCACGCTCCAGCCCCTCCCGGTCCCGCGCCGCCTGGGCGGCCGAGGCACGTACGAGCGCCCTGAGCCCTCTTCGCATCACGCCGGCCCCCACTCCGGAAGTTCAACCCGGAGCCGGGCAACCGCCTCGCCCCGGGTATTCGGCACCACCGGATCGGTCCATGGCGCCAGTCCTGCGGACCACGTCCCCTCGTCGACGGCCCCGAAGAGCCCCAGCCGCGCCAGCAGGTTCACGAGCGTCACCTCGGCGGCACGTCGCGCGCCATCCGCCACCTTCAGCGCTACCCCCCGCACCCCCTCCGGCGCCCGTACCGCGGCGCCGTAGACCCCTTCGGCACCCACCTTGGCCAGAACGCCGCCCGGGACCGCCTCCATCAGAGCCGTGCAGAGTCGGCCGGTCCCGGCCACCTGCACCGGATGCCGGGTCATGGCCGAGACGACCCGACCCGCCGCGGACTCCGGCGCCTCGAGGGCCGAGGCCAGCAGCGCCCCGTACCCCCGGGCCAGCGCCACCAGCGGCGTGGTGAAACACACCACTCCACAGCCGTCGACGCCTCGCCCCATGGCGTCCGGGGAGACTCCGGTCCAGTGGGCCACTTCTCTGGCCATGCGTTCCTGAACAGGGTGTCCGGAACGGTGGTACCCATCCGGCTGCCATCCGTGATGTCGAGCCAGGAGGAGCATCCCGGCATGCTTGCCGGAGCAGTTGTTGTGGATCCGCTCGGGCTTCCCTCCGCTTGCCAGGAGGGCTCGGGCCGCAGGCCCGTGCATGGGGAGCTGCGGCCCGCAGGCCAGCGAGGTCTCGTCCAGACCAGCCCGGTCCAGGATGCGGCGGGCGGTACGGACATGCGTCTCCTCCCCGCCGTGGGACCCGCAGGTGAGGGCGAGTTCTTCGTTGCTCACCTCGTAGCGATCCGCCCCTCCATCCTCCACCAGGGGGAGGGCCTGGAAGGGTTTGGCGGCCGATCGGAGAAAAACGGGCCGATCCACCTTTCCAAAGGACGCCATCACGGCCCCCCGGGCATCCGTCACCACCGCGTGCACCCTGTGCTCCGACTCCACCTCGTCACCGCGGAGGAGGACCACGCGACCCGCAGGTTCTCTCACGACGCCCTTGCTCATCTGTTCCCTCCGGTTGCCTTGAACCTCGCCCTGTCCCCGGGGCGGGCCCATGGAAGAAGGGGACCGACGACACCAACCACCCTAGACCATCCCGGCCACGCTCCCGACCCCACGGCCTGCGGCCCCCCCGACGCCGGACCCTCCCATGAGCGCCGGAAGATACACCACGACAAGGCGCAGGCCCATGAGCAGGAGAAAGACCCCGAAGATGCGGCGAAGCTGCTGCACGGGGATGCTCCGGTTGAGCCGTGCCCCCACCGGAGCCATGAGCACGGCCCCGGGGATCAGTGCCGCCGCAAGGGGGAGGGAGACGAAGCCAACCGAGCCCGGAGGGAGGCCCGGGACGCCCTGGCCGGCCCAGGCATAGGAAAGGATTCCGGCCGGGGCCGCGAAGGCCACGATCCCGATGGACGCGGCGGTAACCCGGTGGAGGTCCATCCGGGCAAATCGAAGGAGGAGAGGAACGGCCACCACGCCACCCCCAATGCCGAGCAGGGCCGACAGGAATCCCACCAGACCTCCTCCAGCCAGGGCAGCGGAGGGACGAAGCGAGGGCGATCCATGGGGAGGGGACTCGGTTGCGGCCGCCTCACGCCGGGAGCCGCCGACGAGCCCCAGCATCCGCGCCCCGATCCAGACCAGGAGAGCCCCGAAGAGAAACTTGAGCAGATCGGACGGGACATGGACCGCCACCTGCGCCCCAACCAGAGCGGCCACCGCCGCGGCCAGCCCCAGGGGCACGATGATGTTCCAGTCCACGAGCCCGTGGCGGCGGAACGCGACCATTCCCGCAAGGGAGGTAGGGACGATTACCGCCAGGGAGGTGGCATGGGCCAGGGTGGCGTGCTGGGCGGGGTCCGCCATCACCCCGGACCACTCGGGATGCGCCATGAGTAGGTAGAGAAAGGGAACGAGGACGGTCCCCCCCCCAATTCCCAGCAGCCCGGAAAGCATCCCTGTGAGAGCGCCGACCCCCAGGGCGAGGGCGATGGCCAGGAGGCTCAGCGGTCCGCGTCCGGAGCGGGGGATGCGGCGGCGTCCGATCCGGCGGCGGCTCCCGGCACATCGAGGAGGGCCTGAACCGAAGGGGCGGCGCGGAGCCGCTCCAGCGCCTGCTGGAGGGGAACATCCGACGGAGCCTTGCGGAGGAACTGTCCGAGCTCGCCCCATCCCTGGAGGGCGATCTCCCCCTCAAGCTGGAACTGGACGAACCGCTGGGCCCGCTGCCACGTCTCCTGGTCGATGCTGAATTCCCTGGCCCGAAGGGACCGGTAGAGTTCGGCCAGCTCGGTCTCTCCCACCTCGAAGTCCGGTGTCCGGCCGGGCACCCCAGGGTCCCCCCGTTCCCGAAGGTAGTTCACGGCGTAGTTGAAGACCCCGGCGTTGTAGCGCCCCCCCTCGGTGAAGAGGGCCCTGACCGCCCGCTGCTCCTCCGAGGTGAGCGTGTCCGCCGTGACCAGGAGGTCGGGCACGATCCCTCCCCCGGCATAGAGCGTCCGCCCGGCCATGGATTGCACCGTGGGCCGGCCCGCCGTATCCGGCGGGAAGACGAACTGCCCGTCTACCGCCAGGGAGACGCTCTGGGGCGCAGGCGCAGGGGCCGTCCGGGTTTCGTCCTCGTCGGCGGAGACGGGCACCACCCGCTCGATGGATCGACCGGCCGGCGTGTACCAGCGGGCCGTGGTCAGCTTCAGAACGTTACCCCCGGAGAGGGTGAACAGCGTCTGGACCGACCCCTTCCCGAAGGTGGTGCCCCCGACAACCAGGGCGCGGTCGTGGTCCTGCAGGGCCCCGGCCACAATCTCGGAAGCCGAGGCGCTTCCCCGGTCCACCAGCACGACGAGGGGCATCCCCTCGAATCGGTCGGCGGAACCGGTGCCGAAGCGCTGATTCTGCTCGCGGGACTGACCCTGGGTCTCGGCCACGGCCACCTGGGCGGGGAGGAAGAGATCGGCCACGCCGATTCCCTGCTCCAGGATCCCCCCCGGGTTCCCCCGAAGGTCCAGGATCAGAGACCGGGCCCCGGCGTTCCGGAGGGAATCTGCAGCGGCCCGTACCTCCCGGATCGCGCCCTCGTTGAAGACGCCGAGGGGGATGTAGCCCACATCACCCTCGAGGAGGGTGGCGAAGGGCACGGAGCGCAGCTGGATCCGCGCCCGTTCCAGCACGAACTCGATGAGGCCCTCGACCCCCGGGCGGTCCACCATGACCGTGACCGACGCTCCGGGAGGGCCGCGCAGGATCTGCACGGCCTCCTGGCTCGACCAGCCGCGGATGTCCCGATCATCCACCTCCACGATCCGGTCTCCGGGCCGAATGCCTGCCCGGGCACCGGGGGTCCCGGGGATGGGCCCGACCACCGTCACAAAGTCGTCCCGCTCCACGATCTCGAGACCGATTCCGCCGTAGTCGCCTTCGGTCTGGATGCGGAAGTTCTCGTAGGTCTGCACGTTCAGGAGCGCGGTGTTGGGATCCCCCAATTCCTGGAGGAGCCCCTCGATGGCGAACTCGTAGAGCCGCTCGCGGTCCACCGCGTCCACGAACCGGTCGGCCACGTGGTCCAGCACCTCCTGAAAGAGGCGGGACTGCACGAACACGTTCTGCTCCTGGGCCACACCCCTCTGAAGGAACCACCCCCCGGCCACGAGGGCCAAGACGAGGACGACCACGGGTCCAAAGGGGGCTGGGCGAGCGCTCATGCGAAGTCGGGGGAGTCGGAGGCGTCGGAGGCGTCGGAGGAAGTCGGGCGGTCGGGCGGGGGGACCACGGGGGCCGTTACTCCCTCGGTGAGACCCCCTGGGCGCACCCGGGGTTCCGGTCCAACCCGGGCGAGGAGCGGCGTCAGCACATCGAGGATTCGGGCGTGGATGATGGCTTCGTCGCCCCGTGCGTCCACCAGGACCACCTTCGGATCCGAGGTCGCCAGTGTCCGGTACCCCCGGGCCACCCGGGCGTGGAAGTCCTCCCCACCCCGCTCGATGCGGTCGGCATCCTTCCCCTCCCGCCGCTGCCGGTCCCGTCCCTCCGCCAGGGGGAGATCCAGGATCAGGACAAGGTCCGGCCGCAGCCCGCCGGTGGCAAAGGCATTGAGCCGACGGACCTCGGCCAGGGGGA
>SKNW01000055.1 GCA_007120305.1 Gemmatimonadota bacterium
AGCGACGCCTCGACCCCCGGCACCGGCATGAACCAGACCTGTCCCGAGGCCTGAAGCGTCCAGCTCTCGTGCACACCCGCAAGGCCTCCCATCCGCTCGACACGCAGGAGCGTGGTCGAATCCATCGTGGCCTCCTGGGCAGCCTCCTGGGCGGCCTCCTGGGCGGGCCCCTGGGCGGCCCCCTGCGCAGCCCCCGGCTCGGCCAGGAGAAGGGCGGCAGGGAAGGTGACCGCAAGGAACCTCACGAATGTGCGCATGCCGCCTCAGGGAAGCTGGCCGCCGGTGACCCGCTTGAGGAGGGTGCCCTGGGAAATGGGCTGACCCGCGCGAAGGCGGTTGATGGTCCCGATCTCCTCCATGGATACGGTGGAGGGATAGCGCTGATGGAAGCCCTCCAGCGTCATGGACTCGGGGAGGCGAACCAGCTCGATCCGGCGGGGCTGCACGGCCAGAATGGCCGCATCCGTCTCATCCCGGAAGCTCCCGATGGCATCCATGATGCGGGGGCTCCGAGCCGCCCACCGGGCCTCGGGAGCGTACCCCAGGATGCGGTAGACAAGGCCCCCGTGCTCGATGAACATGGCCGTGCCCTGGAGCCGGCCCCCGTCCTGGAGGGCGGCCTGGAACTCCATGCGGGCGGCGTTCAGCCCGTTCACCGTGGCGCCCCGGGCCCCGGAGGCCGTGACCCCCTGCTGGCGGGCAAAGGCATCCCGGGCCTGGGCCGCGGTGGATTCGGAGGCCAGGGTGAGCACAAGGAGGGCGTCCTGCTCCGGGCTCACGGCCTGCACCCCCTGCTTCTGGTTCAGAGTGCGCCAGTCCGACGGAAAGTCCATGCGGAAGCGCAGCTCGGGGTGGTGAAAGCGGCCCTGCCGGAAAAAGCCTTCCCGGGGGTTCTCGCCAAAGGGCATTCCCGACAGGCGCTGCAGGTAGGAGTCCCGATCCACCCGGGATCCATCCACCTCGCCGGCGTCGATCCGGGCGAGGATCCGCTCCCGGCGGTCGAGGGGGTCCGGGTGGGTGGAGAGGAACCCGGGGATGCGGTCCCCGTCCTCGGCGCCGGAGGCCCGCGCCAGCATCTCGAAGGTGGCCGCCATCTCCCGGGGGTCGTATCCCTCCCGGGTCATGTAGGCGAGCCCCAGGTCGTCGGCCTGCCGCTCCGCATCCCGGCCATACCGAAGAAAGAGGAGCCCGAGGCCGGCACCGGCCACATCGGCGACGCCCGCCAGGTCCGGGGCCAGGATGGTCCCGATCCCGAGCCCCAGCTGGGCGAGCTGGGCTCGGCTCACCTGGCTCACGCCGTGACGCGCGGTGACGTGGCCGATCTCGTGGCCCAGCACCCCGGCCAGCTCCGCCTCCGACGAGAAGTGAGCCATGATCCCGCGGGTCACGTAGATGAACCCGCCGGGAAGGGCGAAGGCGTTCACCACCGGGTCGTCGATGACGCGGAAGGTCCATGGGAGGTTCGGCCGCTCCGATTCCCGGGCCATCCGCTCCCCCAGCGCCTGGACGTAGGCCTGGAGCGCCGCATCCTCGTAGAGCCCCATGCTCTGGCTGATGTCCCGGTCCGCATCCCGCCCGATCTGGATCTCCTGGGACTCGCTGATGAGGGCGAGTTCCCGCTGCCCCGTGACCGGGTTGATGGCGCAGGACGCCGCCGTGCCCAGCGCCAGGGTGGCGGCCAGGAAAAGAGCGGGACGCACGGGCACGCGCCGAGCCGGAGCCAGGAGGGCACGTGCCCGTTGGGCAGGTGGGCGGCGAGCCCCTGGGCCGCGGTCAGGTTTCGGAGACGGTGTGGCCGAACGGGACATGGTGTGCCTTCCTTTGGGTCAGGCCGTTGGATCCGGCTCTGGGTCAGGGTCACGTCAGCTCGGCGACACCTCCACTCAGAACCGGGGGGCCACCAGGATGGCGTTCACGTACATGGGGAGCGTTCCGTACCAGAACCCCCGGAAGACCGGGTCATCCGCAAAGAGAATGACCCGACCGCGGCCCTGGCGCCGCTCCATGAGCCAGGCAGAGCGGTCGAGCCGCTCCAGATTCCGCTCCGAGATGACCCCCGAGATCCGGTCCAGCCCCTCGGGGAACCAGGCCACCGTTTCGGCCGTCTCCGAGGGCTCGAAGCCCACCCCGGTCGAGAGCACGAACATCCGGTCCGCGCTCCCACCTCCTGCCGCAGCCCCGAAGGCCAGCGGGTGTGCCGGGTCCAGCGAGACCGAGAGGATCGTTCCCGGCACCCGTTCGGCCCAGCGCTCATCCGCCCGCTCCTCCCGGGTCCGGAGCGCCCGGGCCAGCCGGGCATCCCGATCATTGTCGGTTTCGTCAGCCTCGGACGAGGAGCGTTCCTCCACCTGGGCCAGGGGCTGGGCCAGTCGCTGCGCCGACGACCCGGAGGCCACCAGCGTGCCTCCCCCGCGGATCCAGGAACGGATCCCCTCCATTCCTGATTCCCCCAATGCACCGGTGGGGTTCCCCGGGGGCACGAGGATCACGTCGTAGGTCGCCAGATCGACGCCGCCCAGATCCCCCACGTTCACTGCGTCGAAGGGGAGGTCCAGCACCTGCTCCAGGAAGTGCCAGTGGGCCCCGAACCCGGTGGAGGCCGTGCCCTCTCCTCCAAGGAGAAGGACCCGGGGGAGCCGAAGCGCCGCCTGGTCGTTGGTCCCCAGGTCCGGTCCCGTGGTGACGAGCCCGGTGGAGATGGGGGTCACGAGCCCGCCCAGCCCGCTCTCCTCCAGGAGGGCATCCAGGTTGTCATTCCGCCCCTGGGGGAAGAAGAGGGTGCCCCGGGGGTAGTGGACGCCGTCCATGGAGAAGGTGTCCGCCATGGCCGACACCCGCCCCTCCCGCTCCAGGTAGCGGACCAGCCCGGGGGCATGATCCACGCTGGGCGGAAGAAGGTACCCGTAGCTCCCCCGGGCCCGGAGGGGCTGCCCCAGGCGGGGGGCCACCTCCGTCAGCGGACTCCAGCTCCCGCCCACCGAGGCCGAAGAGCCATGGGCTTCCACGCCATAGGCGAAGGGAAGAGCCCAGGCGGTGACGTCATACGACGAGGTGCCGTCCAGCGGGTTGTCGGGGCGAAGGAGGGCGGCCGCCAGCATCCCCCGGGGCTGCCGGGCCGGGACGCGGATCGTCCCGGCCGGGAAGGTGGTGCGGGCGCTGTACCCGGGGTGCGGGTCAAGGTCCAGGCGGGTCTCGGTCTCGAGGCGCTCCATCTGGATCCCGTGCCGGGCCAGGAGCTCCGCCAGGGCGTGGAGGCGCCCCGCATCCTCGCCGGGGACCAGGTAGGTGTCGTCCAGCCCCTGGTCGATGGTGCGGTGGAAGCCGGCAAAGCCCAGCAGAAGGTCGGTCTTCCCCTCGGCGGCGGTGCGCAGGGTGGCCGCCCCCGTGGTCCGGTGCCCGAAGGCCCGGTCCCGAAGGGTGAGGACGGTGCCGTCGCGGCGTTCGGCCTGCCGGCTGGCCCCACTCCCCCCGCCCTGCTCGTAGGTCATTCCCACCGCGCCCAGCAGCGAGGGCCAGGAGTCGCCGTACCCCGGGTAGAAGAGGTCGAAGTTCTGCGCGGTGTAGTAGAGGAGACCCTCGGCGTCCATGGCCCGGGCGTTCCCCTCGCCGAAGCGCCGGCCCCAGTCCGTGATGTGGGCGGGGTAGATGGGGTTGATGGGGGTGGCCGCCGGGAAGAAGAAGTAGGACGACTCGAAGCCCATCTCGTGGAAGTCCACGTGGACCTGCGGGTTCCAGAGGCGGAAGCGCTCGGCGCGGTTCCGCGTCTCTTCCTGCGTGAGCCAGGCCCAGTCCCGGTTCAGGTCGAAGAGGTAGTGGTTCGGGCGCCCACCGGGCCAGGGCTCCCGCCGCTCCCGGAGCCCCGGGGCGGTGTTGGAGCGGGCCAGCCGGGTGGAGCGCCAGTGGTTCACGTAGCGGTCGTAGCCGTCGGGGTTGGCCACCGGGTCCATGATGACCACCACCGAGTCGAGAACGCCGGCCACGCCGGCATGGCCCGAGGCCAGGTCCCAGGCGGTCCAGAGGGCGGCCGAGGGCGAGGAGCTCTCGTTTCCGTGGATGGCATAGGTGAAGTACAGGACGGCAGGATTCGTGGCCGCGATCTCCCGGGCCCGGGCCTCGGGGGTGTCGGGGTCCTGGAGCTCGGCGTTCCGGGCCAGGATCCCCTCCAGGTCGGCGCGGAAGGCCGGCGAGGCCACTACCACCTGGAGGAGGGGGCGCCCTTCGTGGGTCACCCCGTAGCGCTCCAGCGAGACCAGCGGCGAGGCCTGGGCCAGCGCCTCCATGTAGCGCTCGACCTCCGCCACCGTGGGGAACAGTTCGCCGATCTCGAAGCCCAGCACCTCGGCCGGCGAGGGGATCCCCTGGGCCGAGGCGTCGGCCGGGGAGGCCAGGGGCGGGACCAGCGAGAGGAGAACGACGGCGAGGAGGGCGAGGCGAGGAGCGCGGCGCATGGGGACCAGGGGCTCGGGAGACGAAACGCGAGACGAAAACGCGAGAGACGGAAGCGCGAGACGGGGCAGGCGCAGGCCGGTGCGGGACCGAATCCCGCGTCGGCGGCGTAGAACCGGCCAAAACTACCCCGTGGGCGACATGCCCGGCAACCGGTCCCGGCAACCGGCCGAGGTTGACCCGGCGGCGGCCGTCTCGTCACCTTCGACGCCGGGGGGTCCTTCGACGCGTCCGGACTCGCCCGGCTTTCTGTCTGCCTCACCCCTTCGCCTCACCTCTTCGTCCTGGCTTCATGACTCCTCTTCCGGCCTCCCCCCGCATCCCTGCGCCCCTCCCTCGGGTCGTCATGGTCCTGCTGACCGTGCTGATCCTGCCGGGACTGGCGCTGGCCGGGTGCGAGCGGGGATTCCCCGCCGCACCCTCCGGCTCCACGATCTCGGAGCACGAGTTCGTGGCGGGCATGGTGGCCATCCTGGTCGAGGCCCCGGCGCACCAGGACTCGCGGCTTCCGGACGCCGAGCGGGACCGCATCCTCAGGGAAATGGGGCTCGTGCCTGCGGACCTCGTGACCTTTGCCGAGGTGCACGGATCCGACGTCTCCTACATGCTCTCGGTCTGGACCCGGGTGGACGAGGCCTTCCTGGAGGCCATGAACGAGGCGGTGGCGGAGCCCGGGGGCGGGGACGAAGCAGGCCCCGGCTCCCCCGAAGGCCCCGGCTCTCCCGAAGGGCCCGGCTCCCCCGAAGGACCCGGGCGTTGACGCCCCCGGAGCGGCTTTCGCAGGTCACCCTGCGCCCCGGTCGGGACTTCACCGTCACGGCGCGGCATCCCTGGCTCTTCTCGGGCGCGGTTCACGAGGTCACCGGATCCCCCGCCGACGGCGACGAGGTCCTCCTCACCTCCGCCGAGGGCACGCCCCTGGGCCGGGGTCTCTGGAACGCCCGGAGCCAGATCCGGGTGCGGATCTACACCACCAACCCCCACCAGCCCCTGGATGATGCCTTCTGGCGGGAGCGCCTGGCCCGGAGCGTGGAGCTCCGCCGCCGCATCCCCGGGCTCGACGACGGAGCCCCGGCCCGCCTGGTCTTTTCCGAGGCCGACGGGCTCTCGGGGCTCGTGGTGGACCGCATGGGGGGGTGGCTCGTGGTGCAGCTCACCTCGCTGGCGCTCCACCGGCGTCTCGAGGGGATCCTGGACTGGCTCGACGGGGAGCTTCGCCCCGAGGGGATCCTCCTCCGGACCGAGCGGGGGGTGCTGGAGGAAGAGGGGCTTGAGCTCTCCGACGGCCTGCTGCGCGGCCGGGAGCCCGAGGGGCCCGTGCCCGTGGCCGACGGCTCCCTCTCCTTCCTGGCCGACCTCCGCACGGGGCAGAAGACCGGGTTCTACCTGGACCAGCGCTGGAACCGCCGGGCCGTGGCCGCCTGGGCCCGGGACCGCCGCGCCGCCGACGTCTGCACCTACTCGGGAGGGTTCGCCCTCCACATGGCCCGGGCGGGTGCCCGCTCGGTGGTGGGGGTGGACGTGTCGGCCCCGGCGCTGGAGTTGGCGGAGGCGCACGCCCGCCTGAACGAGCTCGAGGATCGGACCCGGTGGGTCCGGAGCGATGCGGTGAAGTGGCTCGAGGGGGAGGCGGAGGCGGGGAACCGCTACGACCTGGTGGTGCTGGACCCGCCGCGCTTTGCCCGCTCCCGGCGCGGGGTGGCCGGGGCGCTCAAAGGCTACGCCCGGCTGAACGAGGCCGCGCTCAACGTGCTCGAGCCCGGCGGCCTCCTGGCCACCTTCTCGTGCTCGGGGCGGGTCTCGCGCGACGCCTTTTCCCAGGTGCTGGGGGAGGTGGCCGGGCGGACCGGCCGCCGGCTCCGCATCCTGGAAAGCCTGGGCCAGCCCGCCGACCATCCGGTGGACCCCAACACCCCTGAGACGGCCTACCTCAAGGGGTTCATCGTCGAGGTGGAGTAGCGGCCGGGAGGAGTGCCGCGGTCGGGGAGGCGACCAGGCGCTCCGGCCGCATCGCCTCCCCGACGTTCCGCCTCAGAACACCCGGAACGAGAGGCCGATGGCCAGGGCGCTCCGGTCCCCCAGGGTGCCCCCGAAGCGCACGGCCCACCCGGGATCGAAGGAGATGTCCACCCCCAGGTCCACGGCCAGGTCGAGGTCCAGGTTGCTCCCGCTCCCGAACCGCGCATCCAGGACCACCCGGGGGGCCATGTAGGGGTTGAACCAGACGCCGTCGGACTCGAGATCGCGCCCCAGCGAAACGCCCAGGGGCACCGAGATGCGGGCCCGGTCGCCGACGCCGAGGCCGATGCCGGTCAGCCAGGCGATGTCCAGCGGAAAGTCCCGGGAGTGGCGAAGGAGCATGCCCGAGACGTCCACGCCACCAAAGACGGCCAGGTCACCGGAGCGGTCCTCGGCGAGGCCGATCCGGTAGCCGAGCCCGGTTCCCGGGGATCCCCGGAAGGTGGTCAGGATCCCGATGCCGCTCCCCGGGTGGGGGTCCACCAGGTAGACCCCCCAGCCTGCCGGGGAGGACGGCGACACGAGTCCCGGCGAATCCCACGAAACCTGGGCCTGGGCCGGCACGAAGGCCACAAGGAACAGCATCGCAGCGGCCAATCCCGATCCAATCGTCTTCCTCACCTCACCACCTCCTGTACTGGATTCGATTCCCGGGGACCGAGCGCCGGGAGCGCTCGCGGGGGAGTGTCCGGACCGTCATTGAGACCCCGGGCGGCCCCGGAGGATCCCCCCGCTTCGCGCCGTCAGGCTTGTGATGGCGGCCTTGTTCTGCTCGGGCAGGCTCGGCAGGTTGTCCGGCACGCTTCCGTGTCTCCCCTCCCCTTCGGATGCCCCATGCGCACGATCCCCGCCTGCCTCACCCGTTCGACGCGTCTCGCTCGTCCTTCGCGTCTCACCCGTCCTTCGCGCCTCGCCCGCCTGCGCACCGCCTTCGCCCTCGGGGCCCTCGTTGTCCTGGTGGCGTCGCCCCGCTCCGGGGATGCGCAGGACCGGGGGCTCATCGCCGAGGACTACTACCGGATGACCTTCGTGGGCGACGTGGCCCTCCATCCCACCGGGGACTTCGTGGCCTTTACCGTCACCACGGTGCGCGAGGCCGAGAACGACCGGCACCGGGAGGTCTGGCTGGCGCCGCTTCGGGGCGGGGCGCCGCATGGCGAGCCCTTCCGCTTCACCGATCCCACGCGGTCGGCCTCGAGCCCCCGCTGGTCTCCGGACGGGAGCCTCCTGTCGTTCCAGTCCAGCCGCGGCGAGGGCTCCGGCACCTGGTTCGCCCGGGTGGGAGGCATGGGAGGCGAGGCCTTCCGCATCGACGGTGTGGAGGGTGCGCCCACCTGGTCCCCCGACGGCGCGTGGATCGCCTTCCTCAAGCGCCCCGAAGAGGAGGCGCCGGCGCCGCGCACGGGGTGGATCGCCCCCGACGCCATCACCCGGACGCTGGATGCGAGCCGCTTCGACGGACGGGTCATCACCCACCCGCGCTACAAGTCCGACGGCACCCTCCCCCTCCTTCCGCACCCCGAGTCCCGCCCCCCGAACCAGCTCTTCGTGGTGCCGGCCGGAGGCGGCGAGGCGCGCCAGGTCACCGCCACGGAGCTGGGCGTCTCCGGGTTCCAGTGGACCCCCGACGGCCAGGGAGTCGTCTTCAGCTCGAACCCGGACCAGGTGCGGAACCCCTTCATCCGCAACGCGCAGATCTACCGGGCGTCGGTGACCTCGGGCGAGGTGCGGCAGCTCTCGTCCGGGCCCGGGCTCTTCCGCTCCCCCGCCGTGGCGCCGGACGGCCGCCGCATGGCCCTGGTCTGGAGCGCCGACGCCACGTCGCCCTCCGAGCTCCAGGTGGTGGAGCTGGATGCCGAGGGAGCCTTTGCCGGGACGCCGCGCACGGTGTCGGAGGGATGGGACGATGCCATCGGGGAGCCCACCTGGACGCCCGATGGCCAGGCCCTTCGCTTCAGCAGCGGGGTGCGAGGGAGCGTACACCTGTGGGAAGTCGCCGCAGGCGGCGGCGCGGCAGCCGGAGGCAGCGCGGGCGCCGGGGTCGGCTCGGGCGCAGGCGCCGTCCGCCCCGTGACCCAGGGCGAGCGGCAGGTGGGAAGCGTGGACCGGACGGCGGACGGGAGGCTCCTGGCCTACACCTCCACCGACGCCCACACGCCGGCCGAGGTCTTCGTGGCCCGGGCCGACGGGACCGGCGAGGTCCGCGTGACCGGCCTCAACGACAGCTGGCTCACGACGGTGCTCCTGAACCCGGCCCGGGAGATCACCTGGCGGGTGGCCGACGGCACCGAGATCCAGGGATGGGTGATCCCGCCGGTGGGGCATGACCCCGACCACGACCGGGCGGGGCAGGATCCGGCGCAGCCCGAAGCCGGCCGCTTCCCCCTGGTGGTGAAGGCCCACGGCGGGCCCAACTCCATGTACGGCCACACCTTTTTCCAGACCTTCCACACGCTTTCGGCCGCCGGCTTCTTCGTCTTCTACCCGAATCCCCGGGGCTCCACCGGCTATGGCCACGACTTCATGCAGGCCATCCAGGGGAGCTGGGGACTCGTGGACGAGGAGGACTTCCTCACCGGGCTCGACGCGGTGCTCGCCGCCTACCCCGAGATCGATCCGGCCCGGGTCGGGGTCGCGGGCGGCAGCTACGGGGGTTACGTGACCAACTGGCTCACGGCCCGGAGCGACCGCTTCGCCGCCGCTGTGACGAGCCGTTCCATCACGAACCTGGAGAACCTCTGGGGGACCTCGGATGCGCTGGGCACGCTGGAGCTCCACTTCTTCGGCACGCCCTGGGAGGAGCAGGAGCGCTACCGGCTGGCCTCCCCCATCCACTACGTGCAGAACGTGACGGCCCCGACGCTCATCATCCACAGCGAGCAGGACCACCGGACCCCCATGCAGGACGGGGAGCAGTGGTTCATGTCGCTCCAGGCGCTGGGGGTGCCGTCGGAGTTCGTGCGCTACCCCCGCTCCTCGCACGGGCTTTCGCGCACCGGCGAGCCCTGGCTCCTGGTGGACCGGCTGACCCGGCTCCAGAGCTGGTTCGAGCACTGGCTGCTGGAGGGAGGGGACGACGGGTAGACGGCGCCTCCGGCCAGAATCACGGGGAACCTCCACTTGCGAGGCATTCCCCATAACCTATATTTGAGTATAGGCAATGCAATTTTCCCTATACTCATACATAGAATGCGCAACACGCCTCACATCCCGACCCCCGTCGCCGCGGAGCTCCGCCGGATCGGTAGCGGGATCCGGACGGCCCGA
>SKNW01000082.1 GCA_007120305.1 Gemmatimonadota bacterium
AAGCCGGACTCCTCGAGGAGCGTGACCAGGATGCGCCGGATGTGGGGTTCGTCCTCGGCCACGAGAAGGCGAAGGGAGCCGGCGGGTCGGGGCGGGGAGGGGGGGGGCATCGGGACTCCGGGAGACGCGGATCGGAGCGGTAGGCGCGGTCCCTGCGGGGCGGACCCCCCGTCCGTACCACGCGGCCGCGGGAACCTACCCGGCGGGGGGTGTAAAGTCAAGAAAACCGGGGGCTTTCGGGGTTGACACCCGTGGCCTCTCCCGGGTAGCCTTGGAGGCTGTCCGTTCCACCCTCCGGTCCCCTGGATGCGCCGTGAACTCTGACTCCTCGACCCGCCGAGCCCTGGGGCGTCCCCTCCTGGTGGCCGCTCTCCTCCTCCTGGTGGTCGCACTTCCGGCCTGCGGAGACGATCCCTTCCTCTTCCGATGGACCGAGAACCCCCGGGAAGCCCTTCTCTACTCTCTGGATCGGGACGAGCGGAACCGGCCCACGGCCTTCGGCATGCTGAACGGCGAACGGGTGATCCTCGAGAACCCCGCCACCTCCGGACGCTGGGACTTCGCCCTCGACACCCGGAACGGGGCGCTGGTCCTCCTTCCTCCCCGGTCGGTAGGCGTGCAGTCCCGGGCCGGAATCGTGGAATTCCCCGATGTGAGGTTCGACGAGGTCCGCGAAGCCCCGTCGGACACCGCCGTGTACGTGACCCGGGAGCCCGTCCCCCTTCGGATGGGCTCCATCTACGTGGTCCGGACGCGGGAGCAGCAGGGAAGTTTCGGACAGGTCTGCGTCTTCTACGGGAAGATGCAGCCGTTGGAGATGGACCCGGTGGCCGGAACCCTCCTCTTCCGCTATGACACGAGCCCCGATTGCAACAACCCCCGGCTCGTGCCTCCGGGGAGCTGAGGCCATGCTCGATGTCAAGCTTCTCCGAAGCGACCCGGACTTCGTGCGGGATGCCCTCCACCGACGTGGGGGAGCGGAGCTGGCGGGGGTGGTGGACCAGGTCCTGGCCCATGACGAGCGGCGGAGGGCCGCCATCACCGAGGCCGACGCCCTCAAGGCCGAGCGGAACGAAGCCTCCCGAACGGTGGGGGAGATCAAGCGCGCCGGAGGGGATGCGGAGGAGCTGATTCGCCGGACTCGGGCCGTGGGCGAGCAGATCGCGGAACTGGATCGCCGGGTGAGTGCCACCGACGAGGCCATTTCCTCCCTTCTCCTCTCCACGCCGAACCTCCCGGATCCCGCCGTCCCCCAGGGAGGGGAGGAGGCCAACCAGGTGATCCGGAGCTGGGGTGACCCGGTGCGGCACCCCTTTCCGGCCCTTCCACACTGGGAGCTGGGGGAGCGCCTGGGCCTCCTGGATCTGCCCCGCGGTGCAAAGATCTCCGGCTCCGGGTTCCCGGTCCTGCGGGGGCGGGGAGCCCGGCTGCAGCGGGTTCTCATCGACTGGATGCTGGACCTGCACACCACCGAGCATGGCTACGAGGAACTGCGGGTCCCCTACCTGGTGACCCGGGAGAGCCTGGTGGGGACTGGACAGCTGCCGAAGTTCGAGGAGGAGTCGTACCTGGCGGAGCGGGATGACCTCTGGCTGATCCCGACGGCCGAGGTCCCGGTGACGAACCTGCACCGCGACGAGCTCCTGGGCCCCGAGGATCTCCCCCTTCGCTACACGGCGTACTCCCCCTGCTTTCGCAGGGAGGCCGGAGCCGCGGGCAAGGATACCCGGGGCCTCCTCCGGGTGCACCAGTTCGACAAGGTGGAGCTGGTGCGCTTCGAGCGGCCGGAGCGCTCTGCCGACGCCCTGGAGGAGCTCACGGCCGAGGCCGAGTCCGTGCTGCAGAAGCTCGGGCTCGCCTACCGGGTGCTCCGGCTGGCCTCCGGCGACCTGGGCTTTTCCGCGCGCATGACCTACGACCTGGAGGTGTGGGCGCCCGGGGTGGAGCGGTGGCTCGAGGTGTCGTCCTGCTCCACCTTCGGAGATTTCCAGGCGCGGCGTGCCAACATCCGGTTCCGCCCCGCCGGGGGAGAGAAGCCGGCTTTCGTTCACACGCTGAACGGCTCGGCGCTGGCCCTCCCCCGCCTCATGGTGGCGCTCCTGGAGACGTACCAGGAGGCGGACGGATCGGTGACCCTCCCCGAGGTCCTCCGGGAGCGGGTCGGAACCGCTCGCCTCGAGCCCTGAGCGGGGGACCGGGGGCCGGGCGATGGTGAGACCGCGCTGGTCCCTGATCCTGGCCCTGGCCTTTCTGGCCATTCTGGGATGGTACCTGGTCTACACGGAGCAGATCGTGCGGACCTTCCGGGCCGACGTGAGCACCCTGACACGGATGTTCGCCGAGGTCCAGGCCGGCCTGGCTGATCCGGACCCGGGGCAGTCCAACGCGGCGCTGGGCCGGCTTCAGGACATCATCATCGAGTCAGGGGTTCCGCTGGTACTCTCCGGCGAGGGGGATACGATCCTCTCCGCGAGGAACCTCCCGTTCGAGGCGGACCTCGCCACGCCCCGGGGGCAGGAGCAGGTCCAGCGCTACATCGCCCGCATCGCCTCCCGAAACCCCCCGGTGGGGGACCCGCAGAGTGGCCGCATCCATTACGGTGACCCACCAGACCTGCAGCGCCTCCGCTGGATTCCCTGGTTCCAGGTGGCCGGGCTCTTCCTGACCTTCCTCGTGGGGGTGCTGGTGGTCCGGGCTCAGCGCCGGGCCGAGGCCGACCGGGCGTGGACCTCCATGGCCCGGGAGCTGGCCCACCAGCTCGGCACCCCCATCTCCTCGCTCCAGGGGTGGCTGGAGTTGCTCCGCCTCCCTCGCGGGGAGCGGCCGGGGGGGATGGAGGGACCGGCCATTGCCGAGGAGATCGGCGAGGACGTGGATCGACTGGAGCGGGTGAGCCGTCGATTCGAGCTCATCGGGAGGGAGACCCCCCTGCATCCCCTGCCGCTGGACCGGGTCACGACGGCCGTGGAGCGCTACCTCCGGGCCCGGATGCCGCGCCTGGGGCCTGGCGTTTCGCTGGAGGTGGAGATGCCGCCCGACCTTCCGCCCGTTCGAGGGAGCGAGGTTCTCCTGACCTGGGCCCTGGAGAACATCGTGAAGAACGCCCTGGACGCCCTGGCGGGAATGGGAGGGGAGATCCGCATCCGGGGGTTCCATCAGGGACCCGATTGGGTGATTCTGGAGATCGAGGACACGGGTCCCGGGGTCGACCCCGCCGTGCGTGACCGGCTTTTCGAGCCCGGCGTCACCACGAAGTCCGGCGGCTGGGGCGTGGGCCTCGCGCTCGCCCTTCGGATCGTGGAACGGGTCCACCGGGGCCACCTCCGGGTCGCACGGACCGGGCCCGAGGGGACGGTCTTCGAACTCCGACTCCCGGTGGCCCACGACGCAGCGGACGACACCTGACAGAGCTGCGCCGCCCGGAATCCGTCCTCTTCCCGCTTCTTCTTCGCCTCCTCCTGTCCCTTTCAACCCGATGATGCGGGTGAACCTCTTCGACCTCGACCCCACCGACTCGAACCTCGACCGCGAAGCCGAAACGCTGAACCCGGAGCAGAAGGCCGCGGTGGAGCACCTGGAGGGTCCCATCCTGGTCCTGGCCGGGGCGGGCTCCGGCAAGACGCGGGTGCTCACCGTGCGGATTGCCCGTCTCATTGCCGAGCACGGGGTACCCGCCGACCGGATCCTGGCCGTCACCTTCACGAACAAGGCGGCGGGGGAGATCCGGGCGCGGATCCGGCGCTTCCTTGGGCGGGACCCGGTGGGGATGTGGATGGGGACCTTTCACTCCCTGGGTGCGCGCCTGCTCCGGCGCCATGCCGAGCTCCTGGGGTGGGATTCCACCTTCACCATCTTCGATGCCGAGGAGAGCCTGCGGGAGATCAAGCGGATCATGGACCGGGGGGGGCTGGATCCGAAGCGGTGGAAGCCGCAGGCCGTCCGCTCCGCCATTTCCGACGCCAAGAACCAGCTCGTGGGGCCCGAGGCCTTCGTGGCCCAGCATGGAGAGGGGTTCGACTTCTTCCTGAAGACGGTGGCGAAGATCTACCCGCCCTACCAGGCCTCGCTGCGCGAGCAGAATGCCTTCGACTTCGACGACCTCCTGGTGAAGCCGGTGGAGCTCTTCCGGGACCACGTCGAGGTGCTCGAGCGCTACCAGGAACGCTTCGCCTTCGTGCTCGTGGACGAGTACCAGGACACGAACCATGCCCAGTTCCGCTTTCTCGAGATGATGGCGGCCAGGCACCGCAACATCATGGTGGTGGGAGATGATGACCAGTGCGTGCTGCCGGGTACGGCGGTGACGACCCCGCAGGGATCCTTGCCTGTGGAGTCTCTCGCGGTGGGAGACCGCATCATGGGAGCGGCGGGGCAGGGGAGAACCGCGCCGAGTGTTGTCACGGCGGCCCCCACAAGGGACTACCAGGGACCGGTCGTCCGGGTGGAGACGGCCTGCGGGAAGACGCTCCGAGCCACCCCGAACCACCTGGTATTCGGTCGCCTTTGCCCGGACGCATCGCTCTGGTATGTCTACCTCATGGAGCGCGAGGACCTGGGGTTCCGGATCGGCATCACCCGTGGTGTCCGGGCCCGCAGGTCGGGCGAGCTGGTCAATGGGCTCATGGTCAGGCTGAACCAGGAGCGTGCCGATCGAGCATGGGTGCTGGACACGCTTCGGTCCGAGGCCGATGCCCGGCTCCGGGAGGCGGAGCTGGCCTTCGGATTCGGGATTCCCACGGTGGGGTTCCATGCCCAGGGGCGCCGGATGGCGCTGGATGATGCTCGCATCCGCACCCTCTTCGGGAGCATCGACACCCGGGAACGTGCGGAGGCCCTTCTCGAGGCCCTCCATCTGTTTCCAGAGCATCCCCATCACCTGCCTTCGGCGGTGATCCGGGGGTCCAGGGTTCGGCGAGTGGTGAACATGACCCTCTTCGGCGACGGGAGGAGCTACCAGGGACGTGCCTGGTCGGACCATCGCATCCAGCTGGTCACGAGGGGTGCCGAAACCGAGGACGCCACGAGAGCTGCGGGCTTCCCCGTACGCGTCGGGCGGGGCGGAGGGTGGCGCGTCGAGACCGCGAGAAAGCATCACGATGACGCCTGGCGGACGGCCCGGGAGCTGGCGGCCCGCACGGACTCGGACTTCCGGACCCGTGCCCGCCTTGCCGCCGACGAGGAGAATCGCCGGGGGGCCGGGGTCTTCGAATGCATCCCCGCGAGCCATCTCCTCCCCGGGATGGAGGTGCCGGTTCTTGGGCCCGAGGGTACGGTCATTCCATCGCGGGTGGTGAAGCGGGAGATCGAAAACTGGGAGGGCGAGGTCCACGACCTGGAGGTGGCGGACCTCCGGACCTGGTTTGCCGGGGGGATCTGCGTCCACAACTCGATCTATGGATGGCGCGGAGCGGATGTCCGGAACATCCTGGACTTCGAGACCACCTATCCGGGCGCGGCGGTGATCCGGCTCGAGCGGAACTACCGCTCCACCGGGAACATCCTGGCGGCGGCCAACGAGGTGATCCGCCGGAACCTGCAGCGAAAGGAGAAGACGCTCCGGACGGACCGGGACGCGGGGGAGCGGCTCGTGCTTGTGGAATGCGCCGACGAGCGGGACGAAGCCCGGTGGATCGTGGAGGAGATCGAGACCCGCCGGCGCGAGGATGCCTCCGTCCCCTACCAGAACTTCGCCATCCTCTACCGGACGAACGCCCAGTCCCGGGCGCTGGAGGAGGCGTTCCGCCGGCGCGGTGTCCCCTACCAGATCGTGGGGGGCGTGCGCTTCTACGAGCGCCGCGAGATCCAGGACGTGCTGGCGTACCTTCGCCTCATCTCGAATCCCCGGGACGCCGCCGCCTTCCAGCGCATCGTGAACGTTCCGAAGCGGGGGATCGGAGCCACCTCGCAGCAGCGGCTCCTGGGGTGGGCCGTGGAGGTGGGTCTCTCGCCCCTTGAAACCACCGAGCGGCTGGACGAGGTGCCGGACCTTCCGAAGGGTGCCCGAAAGGCCCTCCATGCCTTCGGAGACCTCATCCGGAAGTTCTCCGTGCGCGCCACCCAGGTCTCGGTGGGCACGCTCCTGGAGGAGCTTCTGGAGGAGCTGGACTTCCTGGCGCAGCTCCGGGCCGAGGGGCCCGAGGGCGAGGACCGGGCGGAGAACGTGAAGGAGCTGGTGGCCGGGGCGCTGGACTTCGATGCCGAGCTGGAGGAGGAATGGGGGGAGGAGACCCCACCCGACACCTTCACCGAGCTCGACCTCTTCCTGCAGCGGGTGGCCCTGGTCACCGATCTGGACCGGGCCGACGCGGACGCCGACACCGTCACCTTCATGACGCTGCACAACGCCAAGGGGCTCGAGTTCCCCACCGTCTTCCTGGCCGGCCTTGAGAACGGGCTCTTTCCCATGGGACGGTCGTTTGACGACCCGGCGCAGCTGGAGGAGGAGCGGCGCCTCTTCTACGTGGGGATCACCCGGGCCGAGGACTGCCTCTTCCTGAGCTGGGCGCGGGAGCGGCGTCGGGCGGGCGACTTCATGATGGGGACCCTGTCGTCCTTTGTGTCCGACATCCCCGACGACCTCATGGTGGCCCGTCGAACCCCCCACCTGGAGGCCCAGACCCGGAGCTTCGACCCGCGGGATCGGGGCAGCTGGGAAGGTGGGGATTCGGGGGCCTTCGAGGGGCGCGCCTCGGCGCGGCGGTCGGCGGAGCGGGAACGGGTCTTCGAGGAAGGGCTCAACCAGGATGCGCCGCACCTGGTGCCCGGCGAGCGCGTGAGCCATGCCACCTTCGGGTCGGGGACCGTGAAGGCGGTCTCGGGCTTCGGGCGGGACCTGAAGGTCACGGTCCACTTCGATGCGGCCGGCGAGAAGAAGCTCCTTGCCCGCTATGCCCGGCTGGAACGGGACTTCTGATGGAGTCCGGGGCATGATGGAGTTCCGGGCATGATGGAGTACGAGGCACGCCGATGACGGTGCGGCGGCGGGACCCTCCCCGCATCGAGGTGGGACTCAATGCCGTCATCGTGGCCGTCACGGATCACCGGCCGCGGGTCCTGACCCTGCCCGGGCCCGACCCTGCCGATCCCGGCGGAGGAACCGCCGACCTTCTTCCCTACGGTCCCCTGGATCCCGGCGGCGACCGCACGCTGGACCTCACCCTGCGAGGGTGGGTGCGGGCCCAGACCCGGCTGGACCTCGGATACGTGGAGCAGCTCTACACGTTCGGGGATCGAGGCCGTCTCGAGGGGGGCGCCCCCGACGGAGAGGTCCGGACGCTGTCCGTGGCCTACCTGGCCCTGGCTCGCGAGAGCGGCTCCGGTTCGGCGGCCCGAGCGCGCTGGAAGGAGATCTACGCCTACCTTCCGTGGGAGGACGGGCGGGAAGGACGGCCGGATTTCTTCGACCGCGTCCTGGTTCCTCGCCTCGAGCGCTGGATCGATGCCGCACCGAACCGTCGGGAGCGGGAGGAGCGGAGGGACCGGGCTGCGGTGGGGTTCGGGCTCTACGGCTCGGACTGGGACGGGGACCGGGTGCTGGAGCGCTACGAGCTCCTCTACGGGGCCGGTCTGGTCCAGGAGGCCGACCGGGATCGGCGCCGTGCCGGCGTGAGCTGCGAAGCCGATCCGGCTCCCCTCCCGGGGCGTCCCATGGGGGCGGACCATCGGCGCATGCTGGCCACGGCGCTGGGGCGGATCCGCGGGAAGATCCGCTACCGGCCGGTGGTGTTCGAGCTCCTGCCGCCCCGCTTCACCCTGCTGCAGCTCCAGCGCGTCGTGGAGGCGCTGTCGGGGGTGGAGCTGCACAAGCAGAACTTCCGCAGGCTGGTGGAGCGGGGCGGGCTGGTCGAGGGGACCGGAGAGGTGGAAAGCCGCACCGGGGGCCGCCCCGCCGAACTCTTCCGCTTCCGCCGGGAGGTGCTCCGGGAACGTCGGGCTCCGGGGGTCGGGCTCCCCGGGATCGGATCCGGGTAACACTTTCGCAACGAGGGGCAATTGGATAGGTTCCTCGCGGGCGGGCACACGCCGCTCTTTTTTTCATCCCTGATATACTCAATTTGAGTATAAGCGAGGACACGATGTCGGTTGGAACGGCAGAGGAGCTGACGGCGCGGTTGTACGACCGGGTCCGCGGCGTGATCCCGGAGGCGGAGTGGGTCATCCACGCGCCCCTGATCGCGCGCATCCACGAACTCAAGCGGGAGCGGAACGCCGTCATCCTGGCCCACAACTACCAGACCCCCGAGATCTTTCACGGGGTTGCGGACATCGTGGGGGACTCGCTGGCCCTGGCTCGCGAGGGGGCCCGGGTGGACGCAGAGGTGATCGTGCTGGCCGGCGTGCACTTCATGGCCGAAACGGCGAAGATCCTGAGCCCGGAGAAGACGGTGCTCATCCCCGACCTTCGGGCCGGATGCTCCCTGGCCGAGTCCATCACCGGGGCCGACGTTCGGGAACTCCGGCGGCGCCATCCCGGCGTGCCCGTGGTGACCTACGTGAACACCTCGGCCGACGTGAAGGCCGAGAGCGACATCTGCTGCACCTCGTCCAACGCCGTCGAAGTCGTGGAGTCGCTGGGCGTGGACCGGGTGATGTGCCTTCCCGACCAGTACCTGGCCAAGTGGGTGGCCACCCAGACCGACGTGGACATCATCTGGTGGGACGGCGCCTGCGAGGTCCACGAGCGGTTCTCGGGCGACGAGATCCGACGCTACCGCGAGAACTTCCCCGGCGCCGTGATCCTGGCCCACCCCGAATGCCCGCCGGACGTGCTCGAGGCGGCGGACTACGTGGGATCCACCGCCGGGATGACCGCCTGGGTCCGGGACCGGCAGCCCCGGCAGGTGGTCATGATCACCGAGTGTTCGATGAGCGACAACCTGGCAGCGGAGAACCCGGCGGTGGAGTTCGTCCGTCCCTGCAATCTCTGCCCCCACATGAAGCGGATCACCCTCCAGGGGATCCACGATGCCCTGCTCTATCTGCAGCACCCCGTGGAGGTGGATCCGGCGGTGGCGGCACGGGCGCGGACGGCGGTGGAGCGGATGCTGGCGGTGGGCCGGGGCTCGGGGGGGTGATTCGCCCCCTGGAGGCCGATGTGGTGGTGGTGGGGTCGGGGATCGCCGGCCTGGCCTCCGCGCTGGCGGCCTCCAGCGAGGCCATGGCGTCGGCGGCCCGCAGGACGGGATCCACGGCTGGGGTCAGGATCGTGATCCTCACCCCGGGCAGGTTCGGCGGGGACGGGGCTTCGGCCCTGGCCCAGGGCGGCATCGCGGCGGCGCTGGACCCGGAGGACTCGCCGGCCCTTCACGCCCTGGATACGACCCGGGCCGGCGTGGCGCTGACCATGGACGAGCGGGTCGAGATCCTGGCCGCCGAAGGCCCGGACCGGGTGCGGGAGCTCGCCCGCATGGGCGTGCGTTTCGACCGGACCCCCGAGGGAGGCCTGGCCCTGGGCCTCGAGGGCGCCCACTCGCGGCGCCGAATCGTGCATGCCCTGGGTGACCGGACCGGATGGGAGGTGACCCGGGTCCTCGCCGAACACGCCCTGCGAAGTCCGGGGATCCGCATCCTCGAGGGAGTGCGCGTGACCGGGCTCCTCACGGGGGAGGCGGCTCCTCCGGCATCGACGCCCCCGGCAGCGACGCCCTCGGCGCGGGTTCCCCGCCACTCCCCGGTGGTCGGGGT
>SKNW01000072.1 GCA_007120305.1 Gemmatimonadota bacterium
GAGAGAACATCGAGATCCGCGGATTCGGGACCTTCAAGGTCCGCTCCCGGAAGTCCAGGATGGCCCGGAACCCCCGCACCGGAGACTCGGTGGAGGTCCCGCCTCGCCATGTGCCCGTCTTCAAGCCGTCCAAGCATCTCCGGACGCGGGTGGAGAAGAGCGCGCGCGCCCGGGGCGACGGTTCCTGACAGCGAGACGGCGCGATCCGGCATCGTGGACTCGGTCGGACGAGCCACGGATCGCTCCCCGTTTAACGATCTTCGTCCCGCCATCATCTCCTGATCGTGACTTCTCCGCTCCGTGACCAGGAAGACCACGAGCTGGTCGCCCGGGCACGGGCAGGCGAGGCCGATGCGGTGGCCGAACTGGTCCAGCGGCACCAGGGGGTGCTCTTCCGCTACATCCTGGCTCGAACCGGCGATGAGGACCAGGCCGCGGACCTCACCCAGGAGGCGCTGGTCAAGGCCCTGAGGGCGCTCCCGGGGTTTCGGGGCGAGGCTTCGTTTCGAACCTGGCTGCTGGCCATCGGACGAAACGAGGTCCTGGGTCGGCACCGGAAGGATGGCCGCAGGCGGGAGCAGCCCCTGGACCAGGCGCCGGACCTTCCCGATGACCGGGCCCTCCCAGATGAGAGCCTCGACACGCGCAATGACGTTGATCGGGTCCGGAGGCTGATGGAGCGACTGCCGCAGAAGCAGCGGATGAGCGTCTGGCTCCGGCTCTACGACGGGCTCAGCTTCCGCGAAGTGGCGGAAGCCACGGCCTCGACCGAAGGGGCGGCCAGGGTGAACTATTTTCACGGGATCCGAAAGCTCAGGGAGTGGGCCGATGAATGAAGCTGAACTGGGTTCGAGGCCGAGCACCGGGGATTTTCCTGCCTGCGACGAGGTGCGCGAGCATCTCCCGCTCCTGCTGGCGCGTCGATCTGCCGCCTCCGGGGGCCCGACCGTTGCAGGGCCGGATGCGCCCGTGCAGGCTCATCTCGACACCTGCCCGGCGTGCGCGGAGGAGGTCCGTTTCCTCGAACAGCTCGTGCGCGCTCGTCCCGATCCCCCGACGGACCTTGCCGCCCGGGTCGTGGCGCGGGCACTCCTCTCCACCTCGGCTCCGTCGGAGGCTTCGGTCTCCCCCGGGTCGGGCGTGATCCCGTTCCGCCCTCGAAGCCATCGCCCCTCCCCGAGCCGGTGGTGGACCAGCCCCGCCGCCGCCGCCGCCGTGGTGGTCCTGGCCGCCGGGCTGGGCCTCGTGGCCCGAGAGCTGACCACGGGGGTCGACGGATCCCGTACCCTTGCGGCCTTCGATGCGAGCTCGGCCGACTGGTGGGCCGAGGAGTGGCTGGTGGCCGGGGCTCCTTACCTGGAAGGCGTCTCCGACGAGACGCTGGCCCTGCTGGCCGCGGGAATCGACCCATGAGCCTCGCCACGCGATCCGGACGCCGCGGTCTCCGCACGGCCGTCGGCGCCGCGCTCCTGTCCCTTCCGCTGATTCCTCTTCCCACGCTTCCGGGAAGCCTTCTTCCCCAGCCCCGGGAAGCGGCCGCGCAGCAGCCGGCGCGAGGGGACATCGCACAGCGGCCGAACGAAAGCCGACAGGAGATGATGACGCGCATCCAGCGGAACTACGAGCAGCGCATGGCCCGCGAGCTGGGACTGAACCCGGATCAACTCGAGGGGGTGCGAGGCATCATGGCCGAGTTCCGGACCACCCGGGGAGAGATGCTCCGTGAGCGATTCCAGCTCCGTCAGGACCTGGACCGTCACCTTTCCGTTCGCGGTCCTGATGCGGAGGCCCGGAGGCTGCTGGACCGTACCCGGGCCCTCCGTGCCCGGGAGATCGATCTTCAGCGAAGGGAGGAGGACCGCCTGCTCGAGGTCATTTCCACGTCCCAGCTGCTCCACTTCCATCGGATGCGGGACGAGTTCAGCGATTCCATTCGCCGCCTCGAGTTCCGTCGCCCCGATTCCCCGGGCACTCCGCGGCGCCCGGGGTCGCCGGGGCCGGGCGGGATGCACTGACCGCGGTCAGTCCGGCCCGGCGGACCGGGTCCGCGCGGAAGGTGAGCGGGGCCTGGCGAGGTGTCATGTCCAGTTGACACTCGCCCCTCGATTCGGGTAGGTTTCGGGCGCCGAAAAAGAGTCTTCGAGCCTGCCCCCGGGCGCCTCGATCCCATCGTCCGAATCCCAGGGAATTGCATGCGGAAAATCACCGTCGTCGGCGCCGGAAATGTCGGCGCCACCGCGGCCCAGCGCCTCGCCGAACTGGAGCTTGCCCGCGAGATCGTCATGGTCGACGTGGCCGACGGCATCCCCCAGGGGAAGGCCCTCGACCAGTGGGAGAGCGCCCCCGTGGAAGGCTTCGACTCCCGGGTCACCGGAGCGACCTCCTACGACGCGGCGGCCGGTTCGGGGATCTTCATCGTCACGGCAGGCATTGCGCGGAAGCCGGGCATGAGCCGCGACGACCTGCTCAAGACGAACGCCGGAATCGTTCGCTCGGTCTGCACCGAGATCGCCAGGGTTGCGCCGGACGCCATCATCATCATGGTCTCCAACCCCCTGGACGTGATGTGCCACGTGGCCATGGAGGCTTCCGGTTTCCCCAAGGAACGGGTCATCGGAATGGCCGGCGTCCTGGACACGGCCCGTTACCGCTCGTTCATCGCGCTGGAACTGGACTGCTCCGTGAAGGACATCCAGGCCCTGGTGCTGGGCGGCCACGGAGACACCATGGTCCCCCTCGCCAGCTACACCTCCGTAAGCGGGATCCCGCTCTCCCAGCTCCTCCCCCAGGACCGGATCGACGCCCTCGTCGCCCGCACCCGGAGCGGCGGAGCGGAGATCGTCGCCCACCTGAAGACCGGGAGCGCGTACTACGCGCCCTCGTCGGCCGCCGTCCAGATGGCCGAGGCCATCGTGCGGGACCACCGCCGCATCCTTCCCTGTGCCGCCTACCTGGAAGGGGAGTACGGACAGGAAGGGATCTTCCTGGGTGTCCCGTGCAAGCTCGGCGAAGGGGGACTCCTCCAGATCCTCGAGGTCGAACTGACCGACGCGGAACAGGAAGCGCTCCAGAAGAGCGCGGACGCGGTCCGCGAGACCATGGCCGCCCTTTCCTGAACGGGCCAATCCCTGCCGAGGCAGGCCAGGCCATTTCCGCACCGTGACCTCCCCCCGCCCCCGATCCATGCCCAAGGCTGACCTCGAAGGAGCTACGCGTTCATGCGTCAGGCCCTGACACTCTATCGATCCTCGGTGGGCAAGAAGGCGCTCATGGCCGTCTCGGGGATTCTCCTTGCCGGGTTCGTCCTGGCCCACATGCTGGGCAATCTCAAGATGTTCCAGGGCCCCGAGGCCATGGACGGCTACGCTGTCTTCCTCAAGGAACTCGGGTATCCCGTCCTCCCGGAGTACGGGGTCCTCTGGATCGCCCGCATCGCCCTTCTGGCCGCCGTGGGTATCCACGCCCTGGCCGCCTTCCAGCTCTGGCAGAAGAGTCGGGCGGCGCGGGGTGCGGCCTACCGGAAGGAGGATTCGCAGGTCTTCTCCTACGCGTCCCGCACCATGCGGTGGGGCGGGGTGATCATCCTCCTCTTCGTGGTCTATCACATCCTCCATTTCACCACGGGTACGGTTCATTCGGACTTCGAATACGCCTCCGTGTACCGGAACGTGGTCATCGGCTTCCAGTCGGTGCCCGTGAGCCTGTTCTACCTCGTGGCCGTGGGGGCCCTTGCGCTCCACCTGTACCACGGCCTCTGGAGCGTCTTCTCGACGCTGGGCGTCCAGAATCCCAAGGTGACCCGGATTCGCCGCCCCCTGGCGGCCGGCCTCTCGATCCTTCTCTTCGTCGGCTACGCCGCGGTGCCTGTGGGCGTCATGGCCGGCATCCTGACCCTCCCGTAAGGCGGGCGACATGCAGCTCGACGCCAAGATTCCATCCGGCCCCATCGCCGAGAAGTGGACCCGTCACCAGTTCGACATGAAGCTGGTGAACCCGGCGAACAAGCGGAAATACAAGGTCATCGTGGTGGGAACCGGTCTCGCGGGCGGTGCCGCCGCGGCGACCATGGGGGAGCTGGGGTACAACGTGGAGGCCTTCACCTTCCACGACTCGCCTCGCCGGGCCCACTCCATTGCGGCCCAGGGCGGAATCAACGCCGCCAAGAACTACCAGGGCGACGGAGACTCGGTCTACCGGCTCTTCTACGACACGGTCAAGGGGGGTGATTTCCGCTCCCGCGAGGCCAACGTCCACCGGCTGGCGGAGCTTTCGCTCAACATCATCGACCAGGCCGTGGCCCAGGGCGTGCCCTTTGCCCGCGAATACGGGGGGCTCCTGGCCAACCGGTCCTTCGGAGGCGCCCAGGTCTCGCGGACCTTCTACGCCCGCGGGCAGACCGGCCAGCAGCTCCTTCTGGGGGCCTACCAGGCGCTGGAGCGGCAGATCGCCGCCGGCACGGTAACGATGCACAACCGCGCCGAGATGCTGGACCTCATCGTGGTGGACGGAAGGGCTCGGGGGATCGTGACCCGGCACATGGTGACGGGAAAGATCGAGGCCCACATGGCCGACGCGGTGATGCTCGGCACCGGGGGCTACTCCAACGTCTTCTTCCTCTCCACCAACGCCATGGGGTGCAACGTCACCTCCGCCTGGCGCGCTCACAAACGGGGCGCCGGCTTTGCCAACCCCTGCTTCACGCAGATCCACCCCACCTGCATTCCGCAGAGCGGCGAGTACCAGTCCAAGCTCACCCTGATGAGCGAGTCACTCCGGAATGACGGGCGCATCTGGGTCCCGGCCAAGGCCGGAGATACCCGCCCCGCAGCCCAGATCCCGGAGGCGGAGCGGGACTACTACCTGGAACGCATCTACCCCTCCTTCGGGAACCTCTCCCCCCGCGACATCGCGTCGCGCCGGGCCAAGGAGATGGTGGATGCCGGGCACGGGATCGGGCCGATGCGAAACGGGGTCTTCCTGGACTTTGCCGACGCCATCGAACGTCTGGGACGCGACGTGGTTTCCGAGCGCTACGGAAACCTCTTCGAGATGTACGCCAAGATCACGGGGGAGAATCCCTACGAGGTCCCGATGCGCATCTACCCGGCCCCCCACTACACCATGGGTGGGCTCTGGGTGGACTACAACCTCGAGACGACAGTCCCGGGCCTCTTTTCCATCGGAGAGGCCAACTTCTCCGACCATGGCGCCAACCGTCTCGGGGCCTCGGCCCTCATGCAGGGGCTTGCCGACGGGTATTTCATTGCCCCCCTCACCGTGGGCAACTACCTGGCCGCGGCGCCCCGGGAGCCCATGGACGCCGAGCACCCGGCAGCCCAGGCGGTCGTGCGCGAGGTGGAGGAGACGCAGGCGCGGCTCCTGGGCATCCAGGGGTCGCGCACGGTGGACTCGATCCACATGGAACTGGGTCGAATCATGTGGGACCACTGCGGCATGGCCCGGAACGCCGAGGGACTCCGGAAGGCGCTGGAGGAGATTCCCCGGCTCCGGCAGGAATTCTGGGAGAACGTACGCGTGCCCGGGAGTGCGGCCACGCTGAACCAGTCGCTGGAGAAGGCGGGGCGCGTCGCCGACTTCCTGGAGTTCGCCGAAACCATGTGCCATGACGCCCTGACCCGCGACGAATCGTGCGGCGGGCACTTCCGGGAGGAGCACGTCACCGAAGACGGAGAGGCCCGGCGGGACGACGAGAACTTCGCCCACGCGGCGGTCTGGGAGTTCAGGGGCGTGGGGGAAGCCCCCATCCGTCACCAGGAGCCCCTGACCTTCGACCACGTGCCTCTCTCGCAGAGGAGCTACAAGTGAGGAGTTACAAGTAATGGATCTCACACTCCACGTCTGGCGCCAGGAAACCTCGTCCGCCTCGGGCAGCTTCCAGACGTACAAGGCCGCCGGCGTCTCCGACAGCATGTCCTTCCTGGACATGCTGGACCTGGTGAACGAACGCATCACGCGGGACGGGGGCGACCCCATTGCCTTCGAACACGACTGCCGGGAGGGGATCTGCGGATCCTGCGGCATGGTCATCAACGGAATCGCGCACGGTCCCCACAAGATGACCACGGCATGCCAGCTCCACATGCGCTCCTTTTCCGACGGGGACGAGATCTGGATCGAGCCCTGGCGGGCGAAGGCCTTCCCCGTGCTCAAGGACCTGGTGGTGGAGCGGGCGGCCTTTGACCGGATCATCCAGGCCGGGGGCTACATCTCGGTCCGGACCGGGAGCGCACCCGATGCCAACGCCATCGCCGTGCCCAAGCCGGATGCGGACCTGGCCTTCGATGCCGCGGCCTGCATCGGGTGCGGGGCCTGCGTGGCGGCCTGCCCCAACGCCTCGGCCATGCTCTTCACCGCCGCCAAGGCCGCCCATCTTTCCTATGTCCCCCAGGGGCAGACCGAGCGTCTCGGGCGCGCGGCCGCCATGGTCATGACGCACGACGAGGAAGGGTTCGGGAACTGCACGAACCACGGGGCCTGCCAGGAAGTGTGTCCGAAGGGGATTAGCGTGAACTACATCTCCCGCCTGAACCGCGATCTCCTGAAGGCCACGCTGACCGGGATTTCCGTCGGCTGAGGCAGAGGCGCGGGGCCGGGCATTTCCCCCGGAACCAGGGAGTGGCGCTCGCTCCGCCGATCTTGCCCGGGAGGCGGGTTCCCCGGTAGGATCGGGGCTCACCCTCCAACCCCGCCAGCCCATGTCGAGTCTCCCCCGCCGAAGCGCACTCTCCGTCGCCCTCATCCTCGCCCTCCTGGGGGCCGCCGGACTGGAAGGGCAGACACCGGTCCCGTCGTTTCGGGATGTGACCGGGTTCGAGCTGGGCGAACGCATCACCCTCCACCACCAGATGGTGCGGTACCTGGAGGCCCTGGAGCGGACCTCGGACCGGGTCCGGGTACTGAACCAGGGTCGGAGCTATGAGCGCAACGAGCTCCTCGTGGCCATTGTCACCTCCCCCCGGAACCATGCCCGCCTGGACGAGATCCAGCGCCGGGCCCAGCGCCTGGGTGATCCGCGGAACCTGACGGACGACGAGGCGGCTCGACTCGCGGAGGACCAGCCCACCATCGTCTGGCTCGGCGGGTCCATCCACGGCTTCGAGCTTTCGGGTTCGGAGGGACTCCTTCGCATCCTCGAGCGGCTCACCACCGCCAGCGACGCGGAAACCCTGGAGGTTCTCGAGCAGGTCGTCGTGCTGGTCGACCCCATGCTGAACCCCGACGGCCGGGACGCCCACGCCCGGCACAACCATGAGAACCTGGGCCGGATCGTGGCCTCGGCCAGGGACGACTGGTCCAACGACTTCAGCCCCTGGGAAGGTCTCAAGTACCGCACGAGTCACTACTACCATGACCTCAACCGGGACTGGTTCATCCACTCCCATCCCGAGACTCGGCTGCGGGTGGGCACGATCCAGAGCTGGCGACCGCAGGTCCTGGTCGACGCCCACGAGATGGGCGCCGACGTGGAGTTCTACTTCGACCCTCCCACCGGGCCCTGGGCGCCGCACTTCCCCGCGTTCGGGCGGTGGGGCTTCGACCTCTTCAACCGGGGCTACACCGAGGCCTTCGACCGGGAGGGGTACGAGTACATGACAGGGGAGCGCTACAACTACTTCTATCCCGGCTACACCACCTCCTGGGGGAGCTACCAGGGGGCCGTGGGCATGCTCTACGAGCAGGGCTCGACCCGGGGGCTGGCCATGACCCGGGCCGACGGCTCGGTCCGGACGCTCCGCGACGCCCTGGACCAGCAGTACACCGCGGCCTGGGCCGCCCTCGTGACCTCGGCCCTGCACCGGGAAGAACTCCTCACCCGGTACGTGGCCGCGCACCGCGCCGCCGTGGAGGCAGGCACCCGGGGCATTCGCCGCTATCTCGTCCCGGCGGATGCCGGGGATCCCCATCTCCTCCGGGAGTTCCTGAATGCCCTCCACCGGAACGGAATCGAGATCCACCGCCTGGCCGCTGACGTGACCCTCTCCGGGGTCCGGAACCGGGAGGGCGCGGAGGTGGGGAGCCGGAATTTCCCGGAGGGGACCTGGGTGGTTGAGGCGGCCCAGCCGCGGAACGCCCTGATCCGTGCCCTCCTGGAGCCCGATTCCCCGGTCCCCGAGGACTTCCTGGCCCTGGCCCGGGAGCGGGTGGACCGGGGGGAGAACCCGCGGTTCTACGATGTGACGGCCTACTCCCTCCCTCTCTATTTCAACCTGGAGGCCTTCGGAAGCAGCGACGGCCGGGCGGTGGACGCAGTTCCGCTGGAGAACGAGGTGGAGGCACCGGTGAATCCGTTGGGCGAGGCCGGCTACGCCTACCTTCTGGACGGGTGGAACGCCCGCTCGCTGACGGTGGCCACGCACCTGAAGGAGCGGGGCTACCGGGCGGCCTTCAGCTCGGTGCCGCTCGTGATCCAGGGTGACACCCTCCCCTCCGGTACGCTCGTGGTCCGGACCGGACAGAACCCGATCTCCGTCCACGCCTCGGTGCGGGAACTGGCTGACCGGTATGGCGTGGGAATCCGTCTCGCGGACTCCGGCGCCACCGACACGGGGTATCCGGCCCTCGGCTCCGCCGACGTCTTCCCACTGCGCCCTCCGTCGGTGGCCCTGGTCGCCGAAGCCCCCGTGAACGGGCTTTCCTTCGGCTTCGCGTGGCATGCCCTGGACCAGTTCTACCATGTGCCCAATACGGTCCTTCGGGCCGGATCCCTGGCCGGTGCGGACCTTCGGAGGTTCAACGTTCTCGTCCTGCCCGAGGTGAACGGGTCTGCCCTGGATGCGCTCCTTGGGGAGGCGGGCAGGGAGAATCTCCGGGCGTGGGTGCGCCAGGGGGGGACGCTGGTGGCCCTGGGGTCAGCCGTGGATTTCGTCGCGGGACCGCTGGGCCTCGTGTCGCTGGCCTCATGGTACGACACGGAGGCGGGGAAGGGCGCCGCCGCGTATGACGTCCCCGGTGCCTTCTTCCGGGTCGAGCTGGATCGCTCCTCCTGGCTCACGGCGGGGATCCCGGCGGGAGACCTCCCCGTGCAGGTTCGATCCTCCCGCCTCTACCTGGACCCGGGCCTTCCGCCCTCCTCCACCCGGCGCCCGGTGGGCCACCTGGCCTCGGAGAACGCTCACCTGGCCGGCCACGCCTGGCCCGAGTCCATGGAGCGGCTCCCGGGGACGGCCTTCGCCTGGGAGGAACGGGTCGGCGCGGGGAGGGTGATCGCCCTCACGGAAGACGTCAATTTCCGGAGCTACGCCCGCGGGACCCAGCGCCTCTTCCTGAACGCCGTCGTCCTGGGCCCGAGTGCCCCCTGATGCGAGGAGCCCGAACCATGCCACCCTTCGCTGCCTCCGGCCCGCTCCCTGGGATCGTCCGCCTCTTCGTGGGGCTTCTTCCCCTTCTTTTCGTGGGCGTCGGATGCCAGGGGTCGGGCGAGAGCCCGGGCCAGAGTCAGGGCCAGACCCGGGGCCAGGGCCAGGCTGAGGCGCCGGCCGACCTGATCCTCACGGGCGGAGAGATCTGGACCGGAGCCGAGGGGAGCGCGTCGGGGCAGGCCGCGGGGCTCGCCCAGGCGCTGGCCATCCGTGGGAACCGGATCGTGGCGGTGGGGACGAGCGCCGATGTGGCTCGGCACCGGGGGCCGCATACCCGGATCGTGGAGCTGGAAGGACGCTTCGTGACGCCCGGCTTCATCGACAATCACACCCACTTCAACCAGGCGGGAGGACTCCTCCTGGGCGCCAATCTCCTGGACGTGGCCGACGAAGCTGGGCTTCGGGAGCGGATCGGAGAGGCGGCCGCGCGCATGCCCCGCGGTGCATGGATCACCGGCGGGAACTGGGGAGCCTACGAGGCCTGGGCCCAGGGGAGCGCCGGAGCCGACCAGGAAGAGGCCGGCGAGCCCTTCTCACCGCATCGTGCCATGATCGACGAGGTCACGCCTGACCACCCCGTTCTCGTGAACCGGTGGGACCGGAGCGCCTTCCTCGCCAATGCCCAGGCCCTCGAGGCCGGCGGTGCCGACTGCAGCTGGACCGGGGTGGAGTGCGAGGCGGGCGAGCCCACCGGGCGACTGTCCCCGGAAGCCGCCCGGCGCCTGCAGTCCACCATCCCCCCCAGGAGCCGGGAGCTTCGCCTCGAGGAAGCACGTGTGGCGCTGGCGGACCTCCGCCAGTACGGCGTCACCACCATCCACGACAACACGCCCCCCGACATGTTCCCCGTATACCAGGACCTCCTGGACCGGGGAGAACTCACCACCCGCATCTACGCCCGCCCTACCCTGGACCGGTTTCCCCATCAGGCAGGTTTGGGGCTCCCCCGGAATTTCGGAAGCGACTTCCTGGTGCTCGGAGGCTTCAAGGGGTTTGTGGACGGGATCATGGGCGCGTCGTCGGCCATGTTCTACGAACCCTTCGACCACACAGGCGGGTTCGGGATCTGGCGCGACATGATGGAGCCGCCCGGGAACATGGAACGCCTCCTGGTGGAGGCTGATCGGGCGGGCTACTGGCCCCAGGTCCATGCCATCGGGGACTTCGCCATCGACACCCTGCTGGCGCTGTACGAGCGCGTCGAGGCCGTGAATGGTCCGAGCGAGGCCCGGCGCTTCCGGGTGATCCACGCCCAGCACCTGCGGGGACCCGAAACGGCGGCCCGCATGGCCCGCCTGGGGGTCATCGCCGAGGTCCAGCCCTTCCATGCCATCGACGACATGCGGTGGATGGAGGAGCGCATTGGCGCCGACCGCATCCGGTGGACCTATGCGTTCCAGACCCTCCACGCCGCCGGGGTCCGCCTCTCCTTCGGGAGCGACTGGCCCGGAACGCAGGCCTCATGGTACACGGCCAACCCACTCATGGGGATCTACGCCGCCGTGACCCGGCAGACGCCCGATGGCGAGCCCGCCGGAGGATGGATCCCCGAGGAACGGGTGGACGTGGAGACGGCGCTCCGGGCCTACACGGTGAACAATGCCTGGGCCGAGGGTAAGGAGGATCGGAAGGGACGCGTGGCGCCCGGCTTCCTGGCCGATGTCGTCGTCCTGGACAGGAACCCGCTGGCCGTGGAGCCGGCCGACCTGCAGCACATCCGCGTGGACCTCACCGTTGTCGACGGACGGGTGGTCCACGAACGCCTGCCAACCCCAATGGAAACCCCATGATGCCTGAATTCCCGCTGTTTCGCCCCCTGGGCCGATTTCTGGCCCTTGCCACCGTGATGGTCGTGGTCGGAGGGTGCTCCGACAGCACCACGAATCCGGCGCTCACCTTCGAGCAGGTGCGGTGGGCCCCTTCGCTGGGGATCGACCCTGCCGACTTCACGGAACTCCCCGCCGGCGTATGGATCCGGGAGGACACCGAGGGAACGGGTCCGGTGGCCTCCGACGGCACACAGGTCCGGATGCACTACCGGGGCTTCCTTCCGAACGGATCGCGCTTCGACAGTTCCTTGGACGACCCCGGTCGAGTACCCCTCGAGTTCGCCGTCGGCACCTCGAACCTGATCCCCGGATTCTCCCTGGGGGGGCGCGGGATGCGGCAGGGCGGAGTGCGGACCGTGCTCATCCCCCCCTTCCTGGGGTACGGCGTCCAGGGGCAGGGGCCCATTCCCCCCAATTCCTGGCTGGTCTTCGAACTGCACCTGGTTGAGGTCGTCAACTGACCGGAGTCAGAGCCGGGGCAGGGTGACGCCCACCTGGTTCTGGTACTTCCCCTTCCGGTCCGCGTAGGTCACCTCCGGCTCCTCCACTCCCCGGAAGAAGAGGAGCTGGGCGATCCCCTCGTCGGCGTAGATCTTTGCCGGGAGCGGCGTGGTGTTGGAGATCTCCAGCGTGAGGAACCCCTCCCATCCAGGCTCCAGTGGCGTGACGTTCACGATGATCCCGCAGCGGGCATAGGTGCTCTTCCCCACGCAGAGAACCAGGACGTCACGAGGGACCCTGAAGTACTCCACCGTCCGGGCCAGGGCGAACGAATTTGGCGGGATGATGCAGGTGGGGCCGTTCACATCCACGAAGGAGCGGTCATCGAAGTCCTTCGGGTCCACCACCACGTTGAATACGTTGGTGAAGACCTTGAACTCGGGCGCCACGCGGATGTCGTACCCGAAGGACGAGACCCCGTAGGAGATCGTCCCCTCCCGAACCTGCGCGGGAGAGAAGGGCTCGATCATGCCGTGCTCTTCCGCCATGCGGCGGATCCAGCGATCGCTCTGAATGCTCATGGGAAGATGGAGGCCCGAAGAGGGAAGTCGAGGGGGAGGTCGTCCCCGGCGAAGCGGCCAACATAGGGGAGCAGGACCTCATGGGAAACCCCCGACCTCCCCGGGGAAACGGGGCCTCGGAAAACCCGAATACAACCCGCAAGCTACCGAGAGACAAGTGTCTCGTCGGGTTGACACTGGGCCGCGTCTCAGGGTAGATTTTGGCGCTAAAATCCTTGCAAATCCAACGTCTGACGCCACACGGCCCCCATGTCCTCTGCCTACCTTCCGGTACTCATTCTTCTCGGCGTGTCCGTGCTGAACGCGGTGGGGATGGTGGTGGCCTCGCAGGTCCTGAATCCACGGCGTGCCACGCCGGAAAAGGACATGCCCTACGAGTCCGGGATGATTCCCCTGGGAGACACCCGGGCCCGGTTCTCGGTCAAGTTCTACATGGTGGCGATCAGCTTCATCATCTTCGACCTCGAAGCGATCTTCCTCATTCCATGGGCCGTCGAAATGAGGGCCCTGGGGTGGGGAGGTTTCCTCGCCGTTTCCATCTTCATGATGGTGCTGGTCGTGGGCTTCGTCTACGAGTGGAAGAAGGGAGGGCTGGACTGGGAATGAGTGACGCCATGACGACCACCGACCCCCGGAGCACCCATATCTCCACCCCGGAGGAGGAGACCGACTCCCGCCTCATGAAGGGGATCTTCGGAGACGGAAGCCCCACCTTCCTCACCACGCGGCTCGACTTCGTGGTCAACTGGGCCCGGAGAAACTCGCTCTGGCCCATGCCCTTTGGGACCGCCTGCTGCGCCATCGAGATGATGGCCTCGGCCGCATCCAAGAACGATCTGGCCCGCTTCGGGATGGAACGGATGTCGTTCTCGCCCCGCCAGGCTGACGTCCTGATCTGCGCAGGCCGCGTGCCCTACAAGCTCGCTCCGGTCCTCCGCCGCATCTGGGACCAGATGCCGCAGCCCAAGTGGTCCGTCTCCATGGGCGCCTGTGCTTCTTCGGGAGGCGTGTTCGACGTCTACTCCATGGTCCAGGGGATCGACACCATCATCCCGGTGGACGTCTACGTGCCCGGGTGCCCCCCGCGGCCGGAAGCGCTGATCTACGGGCTCATGATGATCCAGGAGAAGATCCGCGGCGAGTCGCTGGCCAATCACGCGGCGCACCGGTTCGAACCTGCCTCCGGGGTCGGGCGCCCCAGGGCGTCGGCCGAGGAAGTGGCCGCCCTCTCCCTCCCGTTCGGGAACTCCACGAAACAGAACCGGGCCTCGGGGCTCGTCCAGACGCTCCCAACCGAGCGCCCCGGCGATCGCATCCCCTGAGTTCGGCTTCCCCAGGAGGGAACATCCATGAGCGAATCGATCTCCTCCGGGCCGGTGGATCCGGAGTCCCCCGGCACGGCCGTATCGGGTGGGGCGTCCCTTCCGGCCAACCTGGAGGCCGTGCATCCGTCGGTCCCGGCGCTTCGGGCCCGGTTCGACGACGCCATCCTGGGTCACGAGCTGGTGGCGGGCGACGAACACATCGTCTACGTGGATCCGGCGCGGAACTTCGAGATCCTCCAGTGGCTGAAGGATGATCCGGACCACCGCTACACGTACCTCTCCGACGTGACGGCCGTGGACTACGGGGGGGGGCGGCCACTGCAGGTGGTCTACCAGCTCTTCTCCATTCCACATCGTCGGCACCTTCGCATCAAGGCCGAACTCTCCCTGGACGCGCTCGAGATCGAATCGGTGGTCCCCCTCTGGCAGAGCGCGAACTGGCTCGAGCGGGAGGTCTGGGACATGTTCGGTGTGACCTTCCGGAACCACCCGGATCCGCGCCGGATCCTCATGCCCGAGGGGTACGAGGAAGGGCATCCGCTCCGGAAGGACTTCCCGCTGCGGGGTCGCTTCAGCCGGGCCGAGCAGACCCGGCGCGCCCTGTCGCAGGACCCGGAGGACTACTACGTGCCCTCGGAGCTCGCAGGCGGGCGGGAGCCGCAGCTGGTCCCCTGGCAGGAGTTTGCCGGAGGGCGTCCCCCCATGTCCACCACGCACGATTCCACCCCCACCTCACACGATCCCTCCGCCCGGGAAACCGGGGAAGGGTAGCGGCCGGCCGTCTGGCCACTTCATCCCGCCGCCCCCTCGTCCAAAGGATCACCATGCCCAAGCAGACCCTCGAACTCGACGTGTCGCGCACCCCCGAAATGGGTGCCGACTTCCGTCCGGCCCGCGGGCTCCTGGCCCCCACCGACCTGCCGGAGCCCACGCTGGACTCCGAGAACATGCTGATCAACATCGGGCCCCAGCATCCCGCCACCCACGGGGTGCTCCGGCTCCTCCTGGAACTGGACGGGGAAACGGTGGTCCGGTGCGTCCCGCACATCGGGTACCTCCACTCGTCCTTCGAGAAGCTGGGCGAGTACCGGGACTGGAACCAGGTGGTGCCCCTCACGGACCGGATGGACTACCTGGCCCCCCTCATCTACAACTGCGCCTACGCCATGGCCGTGGAGAAGATGATGGGAATCGAGGTGACCGAGCGGTGCCGGGTCGTGCGGGTCATCTGCATGGAACTGGACCGGATCTTTTCCCACCTCCTCTGGCTCGGGACGTGGGCCATCGATGTGGGAGCCTTCACCCCCTTCCTCTACTCCTTCCAGGAGCGGGAAAAGGTCTACTCCCTGCACGAGGCCTACACCGGTGCGCGCATCACCACCTCGGCCACCCGGATCGGTGGCATGATGGCGGACATCCCCGTCGGGTGGGACCAGGGCGTCCGGGATTTCGCCAACGGGGTCGTGAAGACGCTGGACGAGATCGAGTTCCTGCTCTCGACCAACGGCATCCACCTGGGGCGGACCCAGGGGGTGGGAATCATTTCGGGAGAGGACGCGCTGAACTACGGGTTCTCCGGGCCCAATCTCCGGGCATCGGGGGTTCCCTACGACGTCCGGAAGGACCGCCCCTACTACGACTACGAGACCTACGACTTCGACATCCCCATCGGGGAGCACGGCGACTGCTACGACCGCTACATGGTCCGAATCGAGGAAATGCGGCAGTCCGCCCGCCTCCTCCACCAGGCGCTGGACCGGCTTCCCGAAGGCCCCATCAACGTCCAGGACCCCCGCGTGATCCTCCCCTCCAAGACGGACCTCATGAACGACATGGAGTCCATGATCCATCACTTCAAGCTGGTGATGGAAGGGGTGAAGGCACCTGCGGGAGAATCCTACATGGCGGTGGAGGGCTCCAAGGGGGAACTGGGGATGTACGTGGTGAGCGACGGGGGCTCGAAGCCGGTGCGCTGGCGGATCCGTCCCCCCTCGTTCGTGAACCTTTCGGTGATTCCGAAGCTGGTGGAAGGCGGCATGCTGGCCGACGTGATCATGGTGAACGCCAGCCTCGACATCGTTCTGGGAGAGATCGACCGGTGAGTGACCACACGAAGGCCTCGGGTCCCATTCCCTTCCGGAACCCGGGGTGGGCGGGAAACACGGGAAGTTTCGACCTCACGGAGGCACAGGTCCGGGGAGACGATTTCGTGGGCGTTCGCCCCCCCGACGGGGGCCATCCCTCGGGTGCCCCCTCCTACCCGTACATGAAGGCGGACAAGGCGCCCGACGCCCCCCTCTTCGAGGGCCCCTACCGCGAGCGGTTCGAGAAGATCCTCACCCGGTACCCCGAGACCCGGGCTGCCCTTCTTCCGACGCTGAACCTGGCGCAGGAGCTCAGGGGACACATCTCGCCCGACACCATGCGCGAGGTGGCCGTCCTCCTGGACCTTCCGGAAGCCTATGTCCGGGGGGTGACGTCCTTCTACACGATGTACAACAAGAAGCCGGTGGGGCGGTTCCTGATCCAGGTCTGCACCAACATCTCGTGCAACCTCTGCGGAGGCGATGAGGTGCTGGCCGCCTTTCTGAAGCACACCGGGACCGAACTGGGCGCAACCTCCTCCGACGGTGACTTCACCGTCATGGAAGTGGAGTGCCTCGCGGCCTGCGGAACTCCGACGGCGGTTCAGATCAACTCCCGGTACTATGAGAACGTGACGCCGGACGGCGTTCCCGCCATCCTCGAACGGCTGCGCGCCAGGGGGGAATGATGGCTTTTCCATACGAGCATGAACGCGAAGTCCGCATCCTGAGCCGCGGGTGGGGCGACCCCCGGACCCGGACCCTGGAAGGCTGGAAGGCGCTGGGGGGCTATCAGGCGCTGGAAAAGGCGCTCAGGATGCCCAGAGGAGAGGTCATCGACGAGGTGAAGGCCTCGGGCCTCCGTGGACGCGGCGGCGCCGGATTCCCCACCGGGGTGAAGTGGTCGTTCATGCCGAAGGAGAAGACGGGCCCTCAGTACCTCTGCTGCAACGCCGACGAATCCGAGCCCGGAACCTTCAAGGATCGAGAGCTTCTCCGCTGGACCCCGCACCAGCTCATCGAGGGTTGCCTCATCGCGGCCCACGCCATCCAGGCGGATCATGTCTTCATCTACTGCCGGGGCGAGTTCTTCGAAGCGGTGCAGGTGCTGGCCCGGGCGGTGGAGGAGGCCTACGAGGCGGGACTCATCGGAAAGGACATCCTCGGCACCGGAATCGACATCGAGCTGACGGTGCACAGCGGGGCAGGGGCCTACATCTGCGGCGAGGAGACGGCGCTGATGAACTCGCTGGAGGGCCGGCGGGGGCTGCCGCGGATCAAGCCGCCCTTCCCGGCGGCGGTGGGCGCCTTCGGTCGCCCCACCACCATCAACAACGTGGAAACCCTCTGCGCGGTCCCGCACATCGTGCAGCACGGGGGGGCGTGGTACAGGGAGCAGGGGACGGAGAAGTCCTCGGGAACGAAGCTGTTCTGCGTGAGCGGACACGTGGTGCGCCCCGGCAACTACGAGCTCCCCCTGGGCTTCCCCCTGAAGGACCTGATCTACGACGTCTGCGGGGGTTTTCGCCCCGGGCGCTCGCTCAAGGCCGTGATTCCCGGGGGCTCGTCGGTGCCGATCCTGAACGCCGCCGAGTGCGAGGACTGCACGCTGGACTACGAGGGGGTGGTGGAGGCGGGTTCCATGCTGGGATGCGCCTCGGTCATCATCATGGACGACACCACCGACATCGTGAAGCAGGTGCGGCGCATGGTGGACTTCTACGCCCACGAGTCGTGCGGGCAGTGCACGCCATGCCGCGAAGGAACCCAGTGGATGGCGCGAATCCTTCGCCGCATCGAGGAGGGCCGCGGCACCGAGGAGGACATGGATACTCTCCTGGACCTGGGAGACCAGATGACGGGCACCACCATCTGCGTTCTCTCGGACTCGGCGGCGGCCCCCGTGGCCTCATCCATCGCCAAGTTCCGCGACGATTACCTGGCCCTCATTCGGAGAGGAGAGCGGGTGGGCGCGGCCTGACGGCCGTCCCTCCTCCCGCCCCCTCGCCTCCGCGCTTCCCGGTCACACGGGGCCGGAGGCCGATCGCCTACAACTGGAACCGGAACGCATGTCGGACCAAGCCACCATGGTGGAAACCGTCACCCTGACCATCGACGGGCAGGAGGTCACGGTCCCCAAGGGGACCACGATCCTCGAAGCCGCCGAGACCCTGGGGAATCGGGTCCCGCACTACTGCTACCATCCGGGCCTCTCCCGTCCGGCCCAGTGTCGTCTCTGCCTCGTGGAGGTGGAAGGGGCGCCGAAGCTCCAGGCGTCCTGCGTTACCGCGGCCATGCCCGGGCAGGTGGTACACACCCAGAGCGAGAGTGCGCGGGCCCAGCGTCGCGGCGTCCTGGAATTCTACCTCAAGAATCACCCCCTGGACTGCCCCATCTGCGACCAGTCCGGCGAGTGCAAGCTGCAGGACTACGTGCACGAGGAGGGGCGCGCCCACGGCCGCAGCCGGGAGCCCAAGCGGGTCCTGGGACGCGACGACTTCGGAGGCGACGTCCTCTTCTACGGGGACCGCTGCGTCATGTGCACGCGCTGCGTCCGCTTCATGAACGAAATGGCCCAGGACCCTCGGCTCACGGTGGTGGAGCGGGGGAACCGGTCGGTCATCGACACCTTCTTCGAAGAGGGTCTCGCGGGGTCGCCCTACGCCGGCAACATCGTGGACATCTGCCCCGTGGGGGCGCTGGTTTCCAAGGACTTCCTCCACAAGGCCCGGGCCTGGGATCTGGACCACATCCCGTCCATCTGCCCGAACTGCTCCCAGGGGTGCAACATCGACCTGCACGTCCGGGACAACCTGGTTCAGCGCCTCAAGCCCCGGGACAACCCCGAGGTGAACCAGCACTGGATGTGCGACTACGGCCGGCACCGTTATGAATGGATGAACCACGGCACACGGCTGGTGGCGCCGGCCCGGGGCAGGGGAGAGGGGCTGGCCACGGGCACGTGGGAGGCGGTGCTGTCCGACCTGGCCGACGAGCTGGCCGAGGCCCGGGAAGCGGGACTGGGCGTCCGGGCCCTGGCCTCCCCCTTCGCCTCGAACGAGGACCTGGCCGCCCTGCGCGACCTGGTGGAGGCCCTGGGCGGCGGAGAGATCGTCTTCCGGTCGCCCCGCGCCGACCAGGAGATTCCCCTCCCCGGGTTCCCGAAGCTGGTGCGCCGCCGGGATCTGGCGCCGAATGTCCGGGGTGCGGAACTCCTGGGGATGCGGCGCGTTGGAGGCGAGGATGCCTCCGGTGGCCTCGAATCGCTGGTCGGGTTCGACGGAATCCTGCTGGTCATGGGCGACGCCCTGCTCGACGCGCCGGAGGACTTTGGCGCCGGGGCCCGCGTCCTGGCCTGCCTGGGGACCCACCCTCCCCGGGTGGCTGCCGGTGCGACCCACCTGCTCCCGATCCGGACCCATGCCGAAGGGGAAGGCACCTTCACCAATGTGGAGGGAAGGGTTCAGCGCTTCTGGCCCGGGCTCCACGCCCCCGGCGAGGCCCGGCCCGCCTGGCAGGTGCTGGCATTCCTCGCCGCGGCTCTTGGCGCCGAGGGCGAGGTTCCGGCCCTGGCCGCCGAGGCCTTTGCTCGCCTCGCCGCGGACCATGCTCCCTTCCAGGGGCTGAGCTACGAGGTCCTGGGCACCCGGGGCGCCCTCGTGAACGATCCCGTTTCCCTCCCCGGCGCATGAGCGTCGCGGTCTTCGCCTCCCCGGACCCACGCCTCTAGAGAGACGCTTCGGCATGCACGAACTCTCCTCCACGGCCTTCGTGATCTCGTCCTCGATCAAGGTCTTCCTGGTCTTCTCGATCTCCCTCGCGCTGGTCGCGTACATGACCCTGGCCGAGCGGAAGGTCTCGGGGTTCATCCAGGATCGCCTGGGGCCGAACCGCGCCGGCAAGTTCGGGCTCCTGCAGCCCATTGCCGACGGCATCAAGAACTTCCTGAAAGAAGAGACGATGCCCGCCACGGCCAACCGGTTCTTCTTCGTGCTGGCCCCCATGCTGGCCATCATCCCGGCCGTGGTGACCATTGCGGTGATCCCCTTTGCCGCGCCCCTCCCCACACCGTGGGGGGTGGTGGACATGGTGGTGGCCGACCTCCCCATCGGGATCCTCTACATCCTCGCCCTCTCGTCGCTGGGAGTTTACGGGCTCTTCCTGGCCGGGTGGGCATCGAACAACAAGTACGCCCTCCTGGGAGGCGTTCGCTCCTCTTCCCAGATGGTGAGCTACGAGGTGGCGCTGGGGCTCTCCCTGATTCCGGTGTTCATGCTGGCGGGGAACGTTACCCTCACCGAAATCGTCTGGCAGCAGCAGATGCTCGGGATGTGGTACCTGGTGCCGCTCTCGCTGGCCTTTCTCCTCTTCGTCATTTCGGCCTTTGCCGAGACGAACCGGCTTCCCTTCGACCTCCCCGAGGCCGAATCGGAACTCGTGACCGGGTATCACACCGAGTACTCGGCCATGAAGTTCTCCATGTTCTTCATTGCCGAATATTCCCACATCCTCACGGCGTCGGCCCTCATGGCCACCCTCTTCCTGGGGGGCTGGAGCATTCCGTTCTGGTCCGGCGACCACATGTTCTGGTACCAGGGGATGCTGATCTCCGGGTTTGGAGCGGACGGGTTGCCGGTGGCGGCAACGCCGGCCTGGTGGATCACCCTGCTCACGCTGGTGTCCTTCGCCCTCAAGACCGCCTTCTTCATCCTGGTCTTCATCTGGGTCCGCTGGACCCTCCCCAGGTTCCGGTATGATCAGGTCATGCACCTGGGATGGAAGGTCATGCTCCCGGTGGCGCTGGCCTACGTGATGATCGTGGCGGCCACCATCCTGGTGCTGGACCAGGTGGGAGTGGAGGGCTTCCTCTTCGGTGCGGTCCTGACGGTGGTCAGCCTCATCTGCACCATGGTCTTCGTCTTCGTCGTGGACCGGGACCGGATCATTTCCGGAACCACCGACGATCCGGGTGCGAATGCACGGCCGCGTTCACCCGTCCCCTCCGGGGCCGGGGTGCGACGGGTACTCCCCGCCGGCGCCCGTGCCTCTTCCGAACTCTGACGCTTCTCCTCCGCGTTCCCACAAGGACGACATCGCATGCCTGCAACCGTCAAGGTTCTCCGGCGCCCGGCCCCGGGGCAGACCTCCTACCTGAGGTCCGCCCTCAAGGGGATGGGTCTGACCTTCAAGCACATGGTCAACCCGAAGAAGGTGACCCTCCAGTACCCGGAGGAGCGCCTGGAGCTCTCCCCCCGCTGGCGGGGCACCCATGTCATGGAGGTGCATGCCGACGGGCGACCCAAGTGCGTCGCCTGCGGGCTCTGCCCCACCGTCTGTCCGGCCAACTGCATCCGGCTCGTGGGCGGCGAGGACGACATGGGGAACCGCTACCCCATCGTCTACGAGATCGACGAGTTCCGCTGCATCTTCTGCGGAATGTGCCAGGAAGTCTGCCCGGTGGAGGCCATCCACGTGGGCCAGCACTTCGAAAACGCCGAGTACACCCGCGACCGCTTCGTCTACGACCTGGACCGGCTCATGGAACAGGACCATCCGTCGACGCTCCTGTGGGATCCCTCCGACCCTCGCTCCGAGTGAGGCCGCCGATCCATGGTTGATCTCCTCTTCTACGTCTTCGCCGCCGTGGTCCTGGGCGGTGGGATCGGGGTCGTTCTGGCCCGGAGCCCGGTGGGAAGCCTGCTCTTCATGCTGGCCACCCTCTTCGCCATGGCGGGGATCTTCGTGCTCTTCGAAGCCCACTTCCTGGCGGCCATCCAGGTCATGGTCTATGCCGGCGCCATCATGGTGCTCTTCCTCTTCGTCATCATGCTCCTGAACCTGGGGCACGATTTCCGGAAGGACTTCACCCATGGGGCCGGGATGATCGCGGCCTTCGCCGTGGCAGGTCTTCTCGCGGGTCTTCTGGCCCGCCAGCTCCGGGGGACGGGCGACCATCCCCTCTACGCCTTCTTCCCGGGGCCCGAGGGGATGGATGCCCTCCTGGCGGAGCGGGGGGCGGTGGGCGCCATTGCCCACCCCCTCTTCACCGATTACGTGGTGGCCTTCGAGCTCACGGGAATTCTCCTCCTGATGGCCCTCGTGGGGGCCATCGCCATCGCCAAGCAGAGGGTCTGACGCATGCTGGTCGAAGCGCTGGTTCTCAGTGCCATCCTCTTCGTGATCGGGACCGCAGGGGTCCTGATCCGGAGGAACGCCATCATCATGTTTCTCTGCATCGAGCTCATGCTCAACGCGGTGAACCTCTCCTTCGTGGCCCTCTCCCGGTACCTGGGGATCGAGGGTCAGCTCTATGTCTTCTTCGTCATGACGGTGGCGGCGGCGGAGGCCGCGGTGGGGCTCGCCATCATCATTGCCATCTTCCGGCATTACGAGACGGTGAACGTGGACAACTTCAACCTCCTCAAGTGGTAGGGCGATGACCGAACCGGCACGCACGACCACCGAGGCCCTGGCGGCCACCGCCCAGGCAGGGAGCGGTTTTGACCCGGTACTGCCCGGGATCATCCTTCTTCTGCCGCTCCTTGGATTCCTCCTGAACGGAATTCTCGCCCTCGTGGCGGGCTCCCGCAGCGCCACCGCGCTTCGTCTGGCCGCCCTGGCCGAGCCCGACAGCGAGGAGGAACGCGTCGATCACCAGCATGAGGTCGGCGCGCCGAAGAGGGCGACCCATACCCTCCCGACCTGGATCGGACCCGGGGTCATGCTCCTGGCCTTCGTCCTCACGGCAGCGAACTTCCTGCGCATGCTGGGAGCCGATCTCCACGACGCTGTGGTGATCTCGTACTGGAGCTGGATGCCCACGGGCGCCCTCTCGGTGGATGCGGCCATCCAGCTCGACCAGCTCTCGATGATCATGATGATGGTGATCACCGGAGTGGGGTTCCTGATCCATGTCTTCAGCGTGGGCTACATGAAGGATGACCCGGGCTACCCCCGGTACTTCGCCTACCTGAACCTCTTTGTCTTCTTCATGCTGGTGCTGGTCACCGGCGCCAATTTCCCCGTGATGTTCGTCGGATGGGAGGGGGTCGGCCTCTGCTCCTATCTCCTCATCGGATTCTGGTTCCAGGACCGGGAGAAGGCGGACGCAGGGAAGAAGGCCTTCATCGTGAACCGGATCGGGGACGTGGGCCTTCTCATGGCCATGTTCATCCTCTTTTCCACCTTCGGCACGCTGAACTACGGGGAGATCTTCGCGGCCGCTCCCACGACCCTCGTGTACGGAGGAGGCGTGGTCACCGCCATTACCCTCTTCCTCCTCCTCGGGGCGGCGGGAAAGAGCGCGCAGATCCCTCTGTACGTCTGGCTCCCCGACGCCATGGCCGGCCCGACCCCGGTCTCGGCCCTGATCCACGCCGCCACCATGGTGACGGCGGGCGTCTACCTGGTGGCCCGGGCCTCGGTCCTCTTCGCCCTGGCCCCGGTGGGCGCGGCGGCGGTGGCCACCATTGGTGCCCTCACCGCCCTCTTCGCGGCGACCATCGCGCTCAAGCAGTACGACATCAAGAAGGTGCTGGCCTACTCCACCGTCTCCCAGCTGGGCTTCATGTTCATGGGGGTGGGGGTGGGTGCCTACGCCGCCGGGGTCTTCCACCTCATGACCCACGCCTTCTTCAAGGCACTGCTCTTCCTTGGCGCCGGAGCCGTGATTCATTCCATGCACCATGCCCTCCACGCCACCCACAAGGACTGGGATGCGCAGGACATGCGGAACATGGGCGGCCTCCGGAGGCCCATGAAGTGGACCTGGATCTTCATGTGGATCGCCACCCTGGCCATTGCCGGGATCTGGCCCTTCGCGGGCTTCTTCTCCAAGGACGAAATCATCTGGTACGTGGGGACCTCGGCTCCCTTCGGACCCCTGTACGCGGTGCTCTGGGGGATGGCCGTGGTCACGGCCCTCCTCACGGCGTTCTACATGACCAGGATGATGATCCTCACCTTCCACGGTCCCAACCGGACCGGGGAGGCCGAGCGGAAGCACCTGCACGAAGCTCCGCTCACCATGACGATCCCGCTGGGGGTGCTGGCCATCCTCTCCATCTTCGGAGGATGGATCAACGTCCCCGAATCGGTCCGGAACTCCTTTTTCGGAGGTTTCGGGCTCCTCCCCATGTCGGAGTGGCTCCACGACTGGCTCCTCCCGGTCACCGCCGCCGCCGACGCCATCCGCCTGGAACAGATGGGGGCCTATGCCTATCAGTCGCCCATTGGCGGCGGCCACGTGACCTGGGGCTTCATTGCCACCGGGCTGGCCCTGGCGGTTGTGATCCTGGCCTCCCGGCTCTTCCTCTCCAGGGACGTGAAGACGGCACTGGAGGAAGGGGAGCCCACATCCGGGATCGGGAAGCTCCTCTACAACAAGTGGTATGTGGACGAGTTCTACGACCGGATCATCGTGCAGCCGGTGATCGGGATCTCCCGCTTCTCCTGGCGCGTGGTGGACCGGGTGCTCATCGACGGGACGGTGAACGCCGTGGGCGCCGTTTCACGGGGGGCAGGGTGGTTCGGCTCCCTTTTCCAGACCGGACAGCTCAACACCTACGCCTTCATTCTCGCCCTGGGTGCGCTTGCGCTCCTCGGCGTCCTGATCCTCTGAGGCCGGCGCCATGACGGGACTCTTCGACGGACTCGTGTTCGAAAGCTGGATCCTCCACGCGCTGATCTGGCTTCCCCTGGCGGGCATCCCCGTGGTGCTCCTGGCCGGAGAGGAACGGGCAAAGGAGGTGGCCTTCGGGTGGACGCTGGGGCTCTTCGTGGTGAGTCTGGGGCTCTGGTGGGCCTTCGATCCGGCCGGCCCCCTCTTCCAGCTCCAGAGCTCGGTGCCCTGGGTGGAGATGTGGGGGGTGAACTACGCCCTGGGAATCGACGGGATCAGCCTCTTCATGATCCTTCTCACCACCTTCACGATGCCCATCGCGATCCTGGGCTCGTTCCGGTACATCCGGGAGCGGCAGCGGGGGTTCTACGCCCTCATGCTGCTTCTGCAGACGGGAATCGTGGGGGTCTTCGCCTCCATGGACCTCTTCCTCTTCTACGTCTTCTTCGAGCTCACGCTGGTCCCCATGTACTTCATCGTGGGGGTGTGGGGCGGGGAACGGCGGATCTACGCGGCGGTCAAGTTCTTCCTGTACACGGCCCTGGGCTCCCTCCTGATGCTGGTGGGGATCCTCTACCTGTACTGGCAGGCGAACCTGGCCAACGGCTTCGCCTCGTTCCATGTGCTGGACCTTCTGGGCACGCCGCTCTCCCTCACGGAGCAGCTCTGGCTCTTTGGGGCCTTTGCCCTGGCCTTTGCCATCAAGGTCCCCATCTTCCCGCTTCACACCTGGCTCCCGGACGCCCACGTGGAGGCGCCCACCCCAGGATCGGTGGTGCTGGCCGCGGTCCTCCTCAAGATGGGCACCTACGGGTTCCTCCGGTTCGTGCTCCCCTTCTTCCCGGAGGCGTCGGCCCATCCCACCGTGGTCATGGTGATGCTCACGCTGGGCGTCATCGGGATCATCTACGCCGCCCTCGTGGCGGCGGTGCAGCCCGACGCGAAGAAGCTCGTGGCCTATACCTCGGTGGCCCACATGGGCTTCGTGGTGCTGGGGATCTTCGCGCTGAACGTGAACGGGCTCCAGGGGGGGCTGGTGGTCATGATCTCCCACGGGATCTCCACCGGCGCCCTCTTCCTCATCCTGGGAATGCTCTACGAGCGGCGTCATACCCGGAGGATCGAGGATTTCGGTGGCCTGGCCCGGGTGGCCCCCCTCCTGGCCACGGCGCTGGTCCTCACCGCCATGGCCTCCATCGGGGTCCCGGGAACCAGTGGTTTCGTCGGGGAGTTCCTGGCCCTTGTGGGAACCTTCGAGAAGTATCCGGTCATGGCCTTCCTGGCCGCACTCGGGGTGATCTTCGCCGCCTTCTACATGCTTCCCATGGTCCAGCGCGTGCTCTTCAACAAACTGGATCGGAAGGAGAACCGGACGATGCCCGACCTTTCCGGGCGGGAGATCGCGGTCCTGTCCCCTCTCCTCCTCCTGATGGTGGTCCTCGGCGTCTACCCGGCTCCGGTCCTGGAGCGCCTGGAGCCCGGGGTCCGGGCCATCGTGGAGTGGGTGGAAGAGGGCCAGACCGGGGCCCTTCGGAGCGCCCGAGAGGCCCATGCCCTGGAAGCGGAGCTGGCCACCGAAGAGCTGGACGGCCCCGGCCGGGCGCTTCTGCACCGATTCGAAGGGGTGGAGCCCCCCCTTCCGCAGCCCACTCGCACGGAGGAGGGGGAACTGGGGCGAAGCGCCCTGGTCGCGTTCCCGCAGACTCCGGCGGCACCTACCGAGATCTTCACGGTCACCTCCGGGGATCAGGACTGACGCGGCATGGAACTCCATTTTCTCTCGAGCGTCGACTACATCTGGGCTCTCCTTCCGGAGATCCTCCTTTCCATCGGCGCCATGGTGGTCCTCCTGGTCGGGGTCTTCCGTGAGGGTGATCCCCGGCCGGCCTCCGGCGATGCCTCCCCCCTGGGGTGGATCTCGCTGGCCGCCCTGGCGGCTGCGGCGGTGGCCAACGGCTGGCTCAGCGGCATCCCGGTAGCGGGAGAGTCGCCCATGGTGGCGGTGGATCCGTTCCGCCTCTTTGCCAACTGGATCCTCCTGGGAGGCGCGGCGCTGACCATCCTCCTGTCCCAGCCTTATGTCTCGCGGCAGAAGCTGCAGGCGGGGGAGTTCTACACCCTCATCCTCCTTGCCACGGTGGGGATGATGTTCATGGCCTCCGCCCGGGACCTCCTCCTCCTCTTTCTGGGGGTGGAGACCATGTCCATCGCGGCCTACGTCCTCACGGCGTTCAACCGCCGGGACCGCAGGTCGTCGGAGGCCGGTCTCAAGTACTTCCTGCTGGGCGCCTTTTCGTCCGCCTTCCTTCTCTACGGGATCGCCCTCACCTGGGGGGCTACCGGCACCACGAACCTGCTGGAGATCGGAGAGGCCGTGACGCTGGGAGCCACCGTGCCGGGCATGCTCCTGGCCGGGATGGGGCTGCTGGCGGTGGGGTTCGCCTTCAAGGTGGCCGCCGTCCCCTTCCACATGTGGACACCCGACGTCTACGAGGGGGCCCCGACACCTTCCACGGCCTTCATGGCCGCCACGGTGAAGGCCGCCTCCTTCATCGCCCTGGCCCGGGTCTTCATGGAGGCCTTTCCCGGACTCTACGCGTCCTGGGGAACGGCGTTCTGGTGGCTGGCCGCCCTCACGATGGTCATCCCGAACGTGATCGCGCTCTCCCAGTCCAACGTGAAGCGCATGCTGGCCTACTCCTCCATCGCCCACGGAGGCTACCTCCTGGTGGCCCTCACGGCGGCGAACGAAATGGCTACGGCGGGGCTCCTCTTCTACCTGCTGGTCTACACCGTGATGAACATCGGTGCTCTGGCCGTGGTCATGATCAGTGCCGGGCATGGCGAGGAGCGCCTGCAGGTAGAGGACTTCGCAGGATTCGGGTGGGCCCAGCCCCTCTTTGGCGTGGTGCTCACCATTTTCCTTCTCTCCCTGGCCGGCTTTCCCGGGACCGGGGGCTTCATGGCCAAGATCTACCTGCTGCAGGGCGCGGCGGAGAGTGAACTCTGGTCCCTGGCCGTGATCCTGGCCCTGGCTACCGTGGTCTCGTACTACTACTACCTGCGGGTGGCGTGGTACATGTGGATGCGACCCGCGTCCGCCGATGCGCCCCACGAACAC
>SKNW01000095.1 GCA_007120305.1 Gemmatimonadota bacterium
AACAAGGGGGACGGTCATAAGGGACGGTGCGCGAAGGACCCCACATCCCCGGCGGCCGCGCCGAACCTCCGGGGAGTAAACACCTGTATTCATATACCCAAAACGTCGGGTTTCCGCAACGGGTTCGACGCCCGGATCGACCCCGGTTCATGTGCCTCCCGGCGGCGGATGCGGTGGGAAGCAGGCGGGTCGCCGAGTGGCCGCTGCGACCGAGGATCACCGTTCCCGCTGGAACACGATTCCTGCGCTAGCGGTCCTCCTCCCCCATGACCAGGCGGGCAAGTGACGGCGACCAGTCCGGGTACTTCACATCGAACCCCGACACCAGCGTCCGGGTGTTCCCGGTGACCGCATCCACGATCCGGAGCGCATTCGCCCCACCTCGACCCGAGCCGCTGGTATAGACCAGATGGCGACCGTCGGGCGCCCAGCTCGGATCCTCGTTGTTCCCGCTCCGGGTCAGCTGAAGGATGCGGTTTCCGCGTCCCACCTCCGAGATGAGGATCTGGTGCCATCCAATGCGCTCGATGCGCCCGTAGTACGCCACACGGTCGCCCCGGGGAGACCAGTCGGGCGAGCTGTAGTAGCCGGGACGATCGAACCGGTAGGGCGACAGGATCTCGGCCGATCCCCCCCCCGCCGGCATCAGGTAGATCTGGGGCGTGCCCACGCCGAGACGGTTGGACATGAAGGCGATCCTCCGTCCGTCCGGGGAAAAACTCGGGGACAGGTCCTCGCTCCGACTTTCGGAGAGGGTGGCGAAGCAGCACTCCCGCACGATGTTGTAGCTGTAGAGTCCCGAGCGCCCGCCACTTCCGGTGATGGCGAAGGCCAGCGTCTCGCCGTCGGGGGCGTAGGCTGGAGTGATGTAGTCCCCGGAGCGCGGGGCCGGCACCATCCGTTCCCGCCCGGATGCCAGGTCAAGCTCGTAGATCCGGGGGAGCCCGGAAAGATAGGACGTGAAGGCGATGCGACGCCCGTCGGGGGACCAGCCCGGCGTGATTGCCAGGCTGTTGTGATTCGTCACGCGGCGGAGGTTCTCGCCGTCGGAATCCACCACCCACAACTCCCGGTTGCCCGCCTCCCCCTGGCGGGAGAAGACGATCCTGGAGGCGGCAATGCCCGGCTCGCCCGTGGCCCATTCCACCGCGGCATCGGAGGCTACGTGGACCGCCATGCGGAAGTCCGGCGTGTCCGGGGCCGGGAGAGGGAAGCGGCCGCGCCCCCGGACCTCGCGGTACACCACATCGTGCACCTCGGTGACCAGTTCCGCGCGGCCGGCCGACATCTCGATGCGCCCGGTCAGGAGAAAGGCGGCTCCCACCTGGTCCCAGAGGGCGTAGTCCACCTGGGTCCCCTGGGTGAGGGAGGCCGGGAGCGAGTCCAGCACCTGGAACCGGTTCGAGTACCGCAGGTTCCTGGCCGCGATGTTCTCCGCCCGCTGTGCCAGCTCCTCCCGCCCCGGGGGGGCGGTGAAGGGCTGGATGGCAAAGGGAAGGGCGCGCATCCCTTCGGAAATGAGCTCCAGCGAGACCCCGGGGAAGCGTTCCTCCGGGTCCTGCCCCTGGAGCGGCGCGGCGGAGACAAGGATGAGCGCCGCCGTCGCCACGAGGGCCCATGCGGCCGCCAGGGGGGCTACAGCCATCGGGGCTGCCGCCTGGGGGGCTGCCGCCACGGGGGCGCTCGCCCGGGAAACGGAATCCGCCCCGCGGAACGGGGAGGAAACAAGGGGAAACCGTGCTGCGGTCATTCGCGGAATCCGGTGGCGGTGAAGGTAAACTGGACCGGGAGACGGTCTCCCGGGATGTCGTCAGGAAGCGGCGGGATGCGCTGGTTCTCTCCGGCGCATTCCACGGCCGCAATCGCCCGCAGGTCGAAGACGCCGTTCCCTGAACGGCGGAACGGCTCGATGGAGCGGGAGCGGATGGTCCCGTCCCGTTCGATCTCGAAGCGGAGGGTGGCCGATACCCGCTCCACCCCGGGTGGCGAACGCCAGCAGGCGCTCATGGCCGCCAGGATGCGGGCGTAGTAGGCCGGGTAGTCCCGCTGGAGTCCCTCCATGCGCACGTTGATGTCCACGTTGGCGCGGGTGTCCGAGGGCTCCGGGGGCGGGTCGGACGGCGGAGGCCGCTGCGCCGGAGGGTCCGGACGAGGCGGGTCCGGACGCGGGGGATCCGGCGGCGGCGGCTCGCGGGTCGGCGCCGGGTCGGGGGGCGGCGGAGCCGGCGTCGGTTCCGGGGCCGGGGGTGTGGGCTCGGGCTCGGGAGCCGGAGGCTCCGGCTGGGGCTGTTCCACCACCAGTTCGTCGGGATCCGGAAGCGCGATCTCCTCCGGCAGGTCCGGGTCGGCCATCGACACGATGTTGATCTCGTACGTCACGAACTCCACCGGCGAAAAGGTCGCCGCATGGAGCGCCCACGCCCCCAGCACCACCACCACGTGGAGTCCGAGGGAGGCGAGGACGGGGCCCCGGTCGGGGCGAAGCGGGTTTTGATTCCAGCCAGTCATGATGCGTGGGTCGTACCACGGTCAGGGGGCCCGGGGTCCCCCGACGGGAACGTTCCGATGCCCTCGGCGCCGCTCAGCGCCGCATCTCCGGCTCGGCCACGAGGCCCACGCGCCCGCCCCGCTCCCGCGCCGCCTCGTTCAGGTGGCCCAGAAGCCAGGCTGCGGCCCCATAGAGGGCCGCTTCGTCAGCCTTGAGGAAGATGTCCCGCGCTCCGGCCACATCCATGAGGCGGTCCAGGGCGGCGGGGAACTCCTCGCGGGTCACCGGCGTCTCCCCGATGTAGATCACCCCTGCCGCGTCCAGCGCGACGATGAAGGAGTCGTCGGAAACGGTGAGGGGCTGGGTCCGGGCCTCCGGGAGGTTGACCTCGAGTCCCCCGGTCAGCGCCGGCGCCGTGATGATGAAGATCACGAGCAGAGTGAACGCCACGTCGATGAGGGACGTGACATTGATCTCGGCGGTGAGCGGGAGGTCGCCGCGTCGAGCCGCGAACCGGCGATGGCCTCGGCTCATACCCTCCCCTCACGGGCCAGCGTCCCGATGAACTCGCTGGAGAACCCTTCCAGTTCTCCGGTCACCAGGTTCAGGCGGGCCACGTAGTAGTTGTAGCCGATGACCGCGGGGATCGCCACGGCGAGCCCCACCACCGTGGTGACCAGCGCTTCGGCCACTCCGGGGGCCACGGCGCCGATGTTCGTGGACCCGGTGGCCACGATTCCGAGAAAGGCGTTCATCACCCCGATCACCGTTCCCATGAGGCCGAGGAGGGGGGAAATGGACCCGATGACCGCGAGCCAGGTCATGCCGTGAGAGAGTTCGTCCCGTTCCTCCGCCTCTCCCTTTTCCAGAACCATCCGGAGCGCCTCCAGCTGCGTCAGCGAGAGCCCCTCCGAAGGGGGAGCCCCTTCCCGCAGGGAGCCCGGGCGGAGTTCCGAGAAGAAGTTCACCCCCTGCCGGAAGACGCGGCCGTAGGGCGAGTCGGGGAGGGTCAGGATGACGCGGTAGGCGTCCTCCAGGCGCTGCGCCCGCTCCATGGACTCCAGGAATCGGTCCCCCTGCGCCCGGACGGTCCTGAACTGGCGCCACTTCCAGAAGATCAGGATCCAGCTCGCCACCGAAAACCCGGCGAGGATCAGGAGGATGATGATGGTGGGCCACGTGCCCCCCAGGATCAGGTCCGTGGCGGTGCGCGGTGCGGCGGCCTGGAGAAGAAGCGCAACGGAAGAGCTCGGGGGCATCGGGAGATCCGGAGGGAATGGAAGAGTTGGCGGCTACCCTGGTAAGATCGGACGCCGGACCCGAAAGTCCAGCCTTCCCCAGGATTCCCCGCGCCCCTCCGGACTCAGCTTGTCTCCTCGATCCACCGGAAGGTGGCACGAAGCCCTTCCTCCAGCGAGACGCGGGGGGCCCAGCCCAGCGCCCGCAGCCGGTCGGTGTTCAGGGAAGAATGGCGGAGTTCCCCGAGGCGCGCGTCGCGGTAGATGCGACCCGTGCCCTCCCCGGCCACCTTTTCCAGCGTGTCGGCCAGGCGGTGCACCGAGGTCTCCACGCCCGTCCCCACGTTGAAGGCGAAGTCGTCCAGGGCGCTTCCCGTGGGGATCGGAGCCTCGCCCACCAGGAGGTTCGCCCGGACCACGTCGCCCACGAATACGTAGTCGCGGGTCTGCTCCCCATCGCCAAAGATGGTGAGCGCCTCGCCCGAGAGGAGCCGCTGGGAGAAGATGGCCACGACGCCGGCCTCCCCGTGGGGATCCTGGCGCGGCCCGAAGACGTTGGCGTACCGGAGCGTCACGGCCTCGATCCCGAGAAGTCGCCGGTAGTAGTCCAGGTACACCTCCGCCGTGAGCTTGGCCACGCCGTAGGGGGAGGCGGGGAGCTTGGCGGCGGTTTCCACGGTGGGGCGCGGCACTCCCTCGCCATAGACCACCCCCCCGGAGGAGACATTGACGACCCGGGTCGCGGCCCCCGTCTCCCGGATGCCGTCCCGAACGCCCTCCAGGAGATTCAGGAGCCCGAGGATGTTGATGGAGGCGTCCCGCACCGGATCCACCACCGAGACCCGCACGTCCACCTGGGCGGCATGGTGGTTCACCAGGTCGAACCCCGTGCTCCGGCAGAGTTCCCGGGCCTCGGGGCCCGAAACCGACGCCTCCAGGAATCCAGCCACCCCGTCGGGCACGTTGGTCCGCTTCCCCGTCGAGAGGTCATCCACCACCCACACCTCGTCCCCCCGGGCCACGTATGCCTCGGCCACGTGCCCCCCGATGAACCCGGCACCTCCCGTAACTAGAACCTTCATCCGGACCGCTCCTTTGACTGGATTGCGTCCCCCTCCCCTTCCTCACGGGACGTTGGGGGGTTCGGCGCCCCCTCTTCCGGGCGCCCTTCCGCATCCACTCCATACAGGAACCGTACCGCATCCACGAGGTCGGCCCCTGCGCCATCCACCATCCCCTTCCGCAGCCGTACCGTGGGGTCATGAAGAAGCTTGTTCAGAAGCCGACGGGAAAAGACTTCCACCCTGGCCCGATCCTCCTCCTTCAGGTGGGCCAGTCCCCGGAAAAGTCGTTCGATCTCGGCCTGCCGGTGGGCCTCCGCCCGCTCCCGCATATTGCGAATCACCGGAACCACCTCCAGCGAGGCGAACCAGCTCCGGAACTCCTGGGAATGCTGCTGGATGATGCGTTCTGCAGCCGGAACAGCGCCTGCACGGACCCGCACGTGGTCATCGACGATCTTGCGGAGGTCGTCCACGTTGTAAAGAAAGACCTCGGATTCGTCACCGATGCGCGGGTCGATGTCCCGGGGGATGGCGATGTCGATGGCCAGAAGGGGACGCCGCCGTCCCCGGGGGAAGGCTTCCCGGAAGAGGGAATGGGGGAGGACCGGGTGAGGTGCGGCCGTGGAGGAGAGAATGATGTCCACGGCAGGGAGGGCCTCCACCAGCCGGTCCATGGAAAGCGCGTGCCCGTGGAGCTTTTCGGCCAGGGGGACCGCCCGCTCCAGCGTCCGGTTCGCCACGAAGATGCCGCGGACACCGTCCCGGGCCAGGGCCTCCACCATGAGCTCCGCCGTGGCCCCGGCGCCCATGACCAGGACGCGCTTCCCCCGCAGGGACCCGAAGATCTTCCGTGCCAGTTCCACGGCCACCGAGGCCACGGAGGCGGACCCTTCACCGATGGCCGTGTGGGCCCGGACCTGCCCACCCACCGAGAGCGCCATCTGGAACAGGCGGTTCAGCACCGGCCCGGCCATGGGGGGGTGCACCTGCAGGGAGGTGGCCCGCTCGTAGGCGTCGCGCACCTGCCCCTGGATCTCCGCCTCCCCGGTGACCATGGAATCCAGCCCCGAGGAGACCTGGAAGAGGTGGCGGACCACCCCTTCTCCGTGCCGCCGAAAGAGGAAGTCCGCCGTGGGGCGCTCCAGGTCCCCCGCGTGGCTCCGGAAGAGTTCCTCCGCCGCCGCAAGCCCTCGCCGGTCCACGGCCGGGAAGAGGTAGAACTCGCTCCGGTTGCAGGTCGACAGGAGCACGGCCTCCTCAACCCCCGCCAGCGATCGCAGCTCCAGGAGCGCCTGCTCCGCCTCGGACGGGGCAAAGGCCATCCGCTCCCGCACCTCCACGGGCGCCGTCCTGTGGCTCACCCCCACCACGGCCAGCGGCAACGTCTTCGGGCGATCCATGCAGGTCAGGGGCGGGTCAGGGAAGGAAGCCGGAGCCCGGCGACGTCAGCCGGATCACGAGATAGCTTCCCAGGATCAGGCTGAATCCCAGCACCGAGGCCAGGGCGCTCCGGTACTCGCGGCGTCCCCTTCCCCGGCGCAGGAGGAGAACCACGGCGAAAACCGCCCAGGAGAGAATGGCCCACAGCACCTTGGGGTCGGAGAGGGAGATGACGCCGGGATGCTGTACGGTCCACGCCCACCCGAATCCCAGGGCGAGCGTGAGCGCCACGAACCCGACCCAGACGCCGATCTGCCCCAGGAGGTCCAGGGTGGCCAGGGGGGGGATGAAGTGGAAGAAGCGCCCCATGCGCTTCGCCTTGAGCTCGTGGTGCTGGATCAGGTAGAGGAACCCGGCCGCCGAGGCCATGGCCAGCCCCTGGTAGCCGAGAAAGGCGAAGGTGACGTGGAGGACGAACCCGGGGCCCTGGAAGACCAGGGCCTGGTCCGAGGGTCGAATTCCCACCAGGAGCGCGATCCCCAGACAGACCGTGATGAACGGAAGGAGGGCCACCCCGACCCGGGACACCTGCCGAACCGGGAGAAGGGCGAGGAGCGCCATTCCTCCCACGAAGGCGAGAGAGGAGAGGGCCGCCCCGGGGCCCGCCAGGGGGAGTTCACCGTACCGGGCCCAGAAGGAGCCCAGGGCGGCGGCATGCACCACCACGGCGACGCCAACCACCGCCGACGCCACGTTGGGCCCGTCCCCCCGGGCACCGGAGAGGAGGAACCGGACCCAGAGAATGAAGGCCCCGAGGTACAGGAAGAACGCGAGGAGATGAATCACGCCGCCCGTTCAGCGGGAGGGTTCAGGCCACAACGGCCGGGGAGGCCGAGGATCAGGGCATCTCGGCCAGGAGATGGAGCCGGGTACCGACCCGGATCTCTCGAGGTTCCACCGTTCGCGTGATCCGGAGGGTGGCCACCCCCTCCTGGACCCGGACCACCTGGAACTCGCCGGCCCTCGATGCGCCCGCCATCGATACGCTCGTCCGGGGGGTCGAGGTAATGGCATCCCCGATCAGGGCGACGAAGACATCGCCGATGGCGATTCCGTCGGCGGATCCCCGGTCGATGAAGAGCCGATCCCCCACCAGATAGAGCTCTTTGCGATCCTCGAAGGCCAGGATCCCCGCCTCCACCTGGCGGGTCGTTTCGCGGGGGCGAATGCCCACCGGAACCTCCGCAACGTGGGGAATCACGAGGAGCTGCCCCAGGCGAACCGGGTCCCATGCCTGGGTCACGCGAAACACCGCTTCCTCCCCGTCGAGGGACCGAAGCTCCACCTCGCCGGAGGGGACCACCACCGCCCCGAGGCCCTCGACGGGCCGCGGAGGACGCACGGTGGTGACGCGGTCTCCGGGGCGAAGGGTCGTGCCTGCCGCCACCCGGACGATCACGTCGTCGCCGGGGAGGAGTGTGGCCTCCCGGATCTGGAGGCTTCGCTCGGTGGTGAAGCGGAGGATCTCGCCCAGGGCCTCGAGCTCCGACTCCTGGGCCACGATCCATCCTGCACCCCGGGCGGCGCCTGGCTGGACCACCGGGAGTTCACTCTCGGGGAGAAGAAGTACCTGGCTGTACCCCTCCCGCTGCATTTCCCGGGCTGCGGACCCGTAGAAGATGGTGCGGGACGCCTCGTCCGGTTCGGGTGCGACGCGAGGCTCGAAGGCCCGTCGCTCCAGGAGGGCCCGACGCTCGCGATAATCGGCAGGCGAAGGAGCCGACCGGTCCGCCGGCGTCGTGCCATCCACCTGGCCGCCGCGCACCTGCACGGCCATGACCTGCGCCTGTACCCGCGCCTGCACCTGTGCCGGGGCGCCGGCGCCCTCCGGAAGGGTCAGGACCACGCCCGGCGAAATCCGGTTCGGATCGGGAACCCGGTCCCGGTTCAGCTCGTAGATCTGTCGCCAGGCCGCGGCGGAACCGAGCCGCGCCTGGGCGATCTGGCTCAGGGTCTCACCGGGCTGGACGGTGTGGGTCCCGGGACTGGCCTGCTGTGCCGGCGCGGGCTCCTGAGCAGAGAGATGAGCCGGGGCGGCAAAAGCCGCGAGGGCGACGAAGAGACCGAGGAAGAAACTGACCGCCGCCGTTCGCGACATGAGGGCTCCCGAATTCGAGGAGGCAGGGGGCGAGCTGGGATGCTCCTCCGTTCCCGCAAGATACGGGCCTGGCGGAGGAGGGTCAACGAAGCGGACGTCAGATGTTTCTAGCGAATTCCCGGGCCCAGTAGGTGAGGATCAGGTCGGCACCGGCGCGGTGGATGGAGGTGAGGGCTTCGGTCATGGCCCGGGGTCCGTCCAGCCACCCCCGTTCGGCGGCGGCCATGATCGAGGCAAACTCCCCGGATACATGGTACGCCGCCACGGGAACGTCCACCATCTCCCGGACACGACGGATGATGTCCAGGTAGGCCAGCGCCGGCTTCACCATGACCATGTCGGCCCCCTCGAGGAGGTCGGCCTCCACTTCGCGGAGCGCCTCGAGGGCGTTCGCCGGGTCCATCTGGTATCCGCGGCGGTCCCCGTGGGACGGGGTCGAGTCCGCCGCATCCCGGAAGGGCCCATAGAAGGCCGATGCGTACTTCGCGGCATAGCTCAGGATGGGCAGGTGGTCGAAGCCCCCGGCATCCAGGGCCTGGCGGATCGCGCCCACCCGCCCGTCCATCATGTCGCTGGGGGCCACGATGTCCGCACCGGCGCGGGCATGGCTCACCGCCGTGCGGGCCAGCAGCTCCAGCGTGGGGTCGTTCTCCACCTCCCCGCCCGCATCCAGCAGGCCGCAGTGGCCATGCTCCGTGTACTCGCAGAGGCACACGTCGGAGAGGAGCAGAAGCTCAGGCACCTCGGCCCGGAGTGCCCGAAGTCCCCGCTGGACGATGCCGTCGTCGATCCAGGCCCCCGATCCCTCGGCGTCCTTGGTCTCGGGAATCCCGAAAAGGATGACTCCGCCCAGCCCCAGGACCCGCGCCTCCCCACCGTCCTTCACGAGTTCATCCACCGAGACCCGCTCGACGCCTGGCATGGAGCCCACGGGCTCCCGCACCCCCTCGCCCGGGACCACGAAAAGGGGGAGGATGAGGCGGTCCGGCGTGAGGCGGGTCTCGCGGACCAGCCGGCGCAGGGGTTCGGTCCGCCGGAGCCGGCGGCCTCGGTAGCGGGGGAAGTCGGTCATGGTCTGAGGGCAAGGGAGGGTGGAGAGAAGAAGGGCGGCTCGAAGGCCGGATCGGAGGCGGACGCGCTGAGGCCGGTCTCCTGTCCGTTCAGCCGTGTCAGCCGGGCTCGGGATCGACAACGGTGGCAAGGTCCAGCGCCATGACTACCGCGTCCTCCGTGGGCTTCTGATAATACCGGGGTCGGCGTCCCACGGGAACGAACTCCCGGTTTTCGTAGAGGGAGCGGGCCGCCCCGTTGGACTCCCGAACCTCCAGGAAGACCCGTTCCACTCCACGGAAGGCCGCCTCGGCCAGCAGGTCGTCCAGGAGAAAGGCGCCGCCGCCACGCCCCCGGTGGGACGGCACCACCGCCAGGTTGGCGAGCTCGGCCTCGGGACCCACCCACCATAGAACGCCATGCCCCACCACCTTCCCACCGACCTCCAGTACCTTGAAACAGACCGTATCCCGGCCCAGAAGCCCGTCGAAGGTGGTCCGACTCCAGGGCGTGGAAAAGCACAACCGCTCCGTCTCCAGGACCTGCTCAAGGTCCTGGCGGGTGGCGGGCCGCACCCTGCCGGGAGAGCCGGGAAAAGCGGGAGCACCAGAGTCAACCGGACCGAGCGACTCGCCGACGCTCAACGGACTGCGTCCCCGGGGGCGTCCACGGCGGCCTCCCGCTCGGGCTGCGAGGAGCGGAGGTAGTCCGGCTCCCACCGGGATCCCGCGGGCTCCGGACGCCGGTCCCCGTGCAGGTCGAGGAGGCGAAGGAGTCCCTCCGCCAGCGGAAGGCCAGCCGGATAGGGGAGGATCCGATGGTCGTGTGCCTCCAGGATCTCGGCATGGCGGTGGGCTCCATCCCCGCAGAGGAGGAGCCGGGGGGGGAGGTCCAGGTCGAGGAAGGCGTCCAGCGTCAGGGCCATGGGAGGGAAGATCTCCTCCACCCCGGCGCCCTCGGGGGCGAATCGCCAGCAGCCACCGTAGAGACGCTCCCCCCGGGCATCGAAGAGCACGAAGCGGGGCCATCCCGAGGCCTCCTCCGAAAGCTCGAGGGTGGTCTCCGGGCGTCCGGTGGCGGGGGTTCCCGGCTGTGCCACCCAAACCTCCCATCCGCCGAGCTCCGCGCCGTGGGACGCCGCGCCGGCCGCCAGGGAAGAGAAGGTCCAGAGCGGGATGCGAAGGGCATGCGCGAGCCCCCGGGCCGTGGCCGCAGCGATCCGGACCCCGGTGAAGGAGCCCGGCCCGCGCCCCACCACGAGACCGGCCAGATCCCGTGGGCGCACGCCGGCCTCCTCCATCGCCTCCCTGACTTCCGGAACGAGGAGGGCTGCCTGCCGACCGCGCTCCGGCAGGAAGCGGCGCGTCACCTGGAGACCGTCCACCGAGAGGCCGTCCACCTGCACCGCAACCGAACCCAGGGCCCCGGAGGTGTCGAAGGCCAGGAGGGGTCCCCGGCTCCCGGGACCGTCGGTGGGCCCGGTCATGAACGCTCCAGCGAGACGGGGAAGCCGGGGAGGTGGGGCGGGGCTCCCACCCGGTGGACTTCCACCACCCGGACGGAAGGCTCGCCCCGGGGAACTGACAGCTCGATATCCCACCGGTCCTCGGGGAGGTGCCCGGCCGCCCGCTCCGGCCACTCCACGAGGACGATCTCCTGCCCCACCCCCAGCTCCTCCCATCCCAGTTCCCAGAGTTCTTCCGGCTGGCGAAGCCGGTAGAGGTCCAGGTGCACCACCTCGACACCTCCCTCCCCCTCGTAGCGGAAGAGAAGGTTGAAGGTGGGGGACGGCAGGGGGCCTGCGATCCCGGCCCCCCGGGCCACGGCCCGGGCCAGCACGGACTTTCCCGCCCCCAGAGGACCGCGAAGCCCCAGGAAGACGGGGGTCTCCACCTCGGCACCGATCCGGTGTCCCCACTGGATCAGTTCCTCCTCGGTGAGGATCATGCCCCCCCCTTCCCTGCACCCAGGCGGACCCGGAGTTCGAAGAGTTCGTCGCGAAGGAGGGCGGCCCGCTCGAAGTCGAGTCCCTCGGCCGCCGCCTCCATCTCGGCCTCGAGCTGCTTCACCCGCTCCTCGTCGTTGACCTCGTCCTGGTAGGAGGCCGCCGCCTCCGCCACCCGGGCCAGCTGCCCCGGCGTACCCGGAGGAGGGCCTTCCCGGGCGTCGGCCACCCGGGTGGAGAACTGGATCTCCTGGATGCTCTTCCGGATGGTCTCGGGGGTGATCCCGTGCTCGAGGTTGTGGGCGACCTGGATCTCGCGCCGCCGCTCCGTCTCCTCCAGGGCCTGGGCCATGGAGGCGGTGACCCGGTCGGCATAGAGGATGGCCCGCCCCCGGGAATTCCGCGCCGCGCGGCCGATGGTCTGGATAAGGGACCGGGCATTCCGGAGAAATCCCTCCTTGTCCGCATCCAGGATGGCCACCAGGGAGACCTCGGGAAGATCCAGCCCCTCCCGGAGGAGGTTGATTCCCACAAGGACGTCGAACATCCCCAGGCGGAGCCCCCGGAGAATCTCCATCCGCTCGATGGTTTCGATGTCCGAATGCATGTACCGCACCCTCACCCCCACCCCCTGCAGGTATTCCGAAAGGTCCTCGGCCATGCGCTTCGTCAGGGTGGTCACGAGAACCCGCTCCCCCACCGCCTCCCGTCCGCGAATCTCCCGGAGAAGGTCGTCCACCTGGCCCTTAACGGGCCGGACCTCCACCTCGGGGTCCACGAGCCCGGTGGGGCGAATGATCTGCTCCACCACCACGCCACCCGAAAGCTCCAGCTCCTTGTCCGCCGGGGTGGCCGAAACGAAGATGGCCTTCGGGACCAGGGCTTCCCACTCCTCGTAGGTGAGGGGTCGGTTGTCCAGCGCCGAGGGAAGCCGGAAGCCGTGCTCCACCAGGGTCAGCTTCCGGGATCGGTCCCCCTTGTACATTCCCCCGATCTGTGGAAGGGACTGGTGCGACTCGTCCACGATCATGAGCCAGTTATCGGGAAAGTAGTCCAGGAGACACGAAGGCCGGTCCCCGGTCTCCCGTCCCGCCATGTAGCGGGAGTAGTTCTCGATCCCCGGACAGGTGCCGATCTCCAGCATCATCTCCAGGTCGAAATTCGTCCGGGATTCGATGCGCTGGGCCTCCAGGAGCCGGCCGTGCCGACGGAACTGCTCCACCTGCGCCTCCATCTCGGCCCGGATCAGGGGAGCGGCCTGTTCGATGGTGCGACGGTGAGTGACGTAGTGGGAGGCCGGGTAGATGGCGGTGCGCTCGAGCTGGGTGATGAACTCACCGGTGAGGGGATCGAAGCGGGTGATCCGCTCCACCTCGTCGCCCCAGAACTCGATGCGGATGGCCTGTTCCTCATAGGCTGGGAGGACTTCCACCGTGTCCCCGCGTACCCGGAAGGTCCCCCGCTCGAAGGCGATGTCGTTCCTCCGGTACTGGATTTCCACCAGCGCCCGAAGGAGGTCGTCCCTCCGCATCTCATCCCCCACCTCCATCTCGAACATCAGGCTCCGGTAGTCCTCCGGATTCCCCAGGCCATAGATGCTGGAGACCGAAGCCACCACCACCACGTCCTCCCGTTCGAAGAGCGAGGAGGTGGCCCGGAGCCGAAGCCGGTCGATATCCTCGTTGATGGCCGAGTCCTTCTCGATGAAGGTGTCGGTGGCCGGGACGTAGGCTTCGGGCTGGTAGTAGTCGTAGTAGGAAACGAAGTACTCCACGGCGTTCCGGGGAAGGAGCTGCTTGAGTTCCCCGTAGAGCTGGGCCGCCAGCGTCTTGTTGTGGGACATGACGAGGGACGGACGGCCGTACTCGGCGATGACGTGGGCCATGGTCAGCGTCTTCCCCGTTCCCGTGGCCCCGAGGAGAGTCTGGAACCGGTCACCCCTGCGGAGCCCCTCGGTCAGCTCCCGGATCGCGCGGGGCTGGTCTCCCTTCGGCGAGTACGGAGCTTCAACCTGGAAGGCGGGCATCAGGAGCCCTCGAACTCCAGGAGATCCGAGTCGCCCAGGGACTCCCGCCGTTCCACGGTGATGACTCCCTTCACCCGGGAGATCCCCTTCACCACCCGGTTCAGGTGGGGCAGGTCCTGTACCTCGACCACGAACTCGCCCACCATGCCGTCGTCGGAGGAGCGGATGTCGGCGTGCTGGATGTCCGTGCCCGTCTCGGAAATGGCCTTGGCGATGTCCGACAGGAGGCCCCGGCGGTCCGTACCCCGGGTGAAGAGTTTCACGAAGAAACGCTCGCCGGACTCCGCCGTCCACTCGATCTCGACGCGTCGCTCCGGATCCCGCGAAAGGTTCAGCACGTTCGGGCAGTCCTTCCGGTGGATGGACACCCCCCGGCCAGCCGTGACGTACCCGATGACGTCGTCGCCCGGGACCGGCTGGCAGCACTGGGAGTAGCGGACCAGGAGGCTGTCGAGCCCCTGGATGCGAACCCCCTTGTCCGATTTCCGGATCTTCCGCGCCATCTTCCGCAAAGGGGACTCGGCCTTGCGCTCGGCCTCCTCCACCCTGGCCTTGGGGACCACCTCCCGAACGACGGTGGCAGGTCCGATGTCACCGCGCCCGAGGCCGGCATAGACGTGCTCCCAGTCCGGGTAGCCCAGCGTCTCGGCGGCCTCGGCCAGGACCCCGTCGGCGGGGAGGGATGTCCGGAGCTTCTTCAGCTCCCGGTCCAGGAACTCCTTTCCGAGCCGAACGGACTGCTCGTGCTCGGCCTGACGGATCCACTGACGGACCTTCTGGCGGGCCCTGGACGTCTTGACGAAGGCCAGCCAGTCCCGGGAGGGGGTCTGACGCTGGGAGGTGAGAATCTCGACGGTGTCGCCGTTGCGGAGTTCCCGGGAAAGGGGCGCGATCCTTCCGTTCACCTTGGCCCCGGCACAGTGGAGCCCCACCTCGGTGTGGACCGCGAAGGCGAAGTCGATGGGCGTGGCCCCCACCGGAAGCTGCCGGACCTCGCCCTTGGGCGTGAAGACGAAGATTTCGCCCAGAAAGAGATCCATCCGGAGGAACTCCATGAATTCCTCGGGCTCGGCCGCCTCCTGCTGCCACTCCAGGACCTGCCGGAACCAGGAGAGGGCCTCGTCAAAGTCGTCGGGGCGGCCCCCTCCGCCTCCGGCACCCCGAGAGCCCGGGGCTACCCCCGCCTGGCCATCGTCGGCCGATCCGGTGGCCGAGGTCGGCGGACCCGCGCCCTCCTTGTACCGCCAGTGGGCGGCGATCCCCTGCTCCGCGGTCCGGTGCATCTCCTCCGTTCGGATCTGCACCTCGTAGCGCCGCCCCCCCGGACCAAAGACCGTGGTATGGAGAGAACGGTACATGTTGGACTTCGGCGTGGCGATGTAGTCGTGGAATCGCTCCTGGATCGGTGTGTACTTCGAGTGAATCAGTCCCAGGGCGCCGTAGCAGCTCTGCACGGAGTCGGTGATCACCCGCATGGCCATGAGGTCGTAGATCTCCTCGAACGGCTTTCCCCGCCGGGTGATCTTCCGGTAGATGGACCAGAGATGCTTGGGTCGCCCTGTGACCTCGGCGGGAATGCCGGCGCCGCGAAGAAGCTCCTCCATGGGGCGCTGCATCTCGAGGATCTGCCGCTCCCGCTCCTTGCGGCGCTGCTGGACCAGCGCCCTCAGCTCCTCGTACTCCTCGGGTTCGAGGAATTTGAAGCAGAGATCCTCGAGCTCCCACTTGACCTGGGCCATCCCCAGGCGGTGGGCCAGGGGGGCGTAGATCTCGCGGGTCTCGAGGGCGATGCGCCGCCGCTTTTCCGGTCGGAGATGTTCCAGCGTCCGCATGTTGTGCAGGCGGTCCGCCAGCTTGATCAGGATGACGCGGGCATCCTCCGCCATGGAGAGGAGCAGCTTCCGGTAATTCTCGGCCTGTCGCTCGGTGTGGGACCGGAACTCCACCTTCCCGATCTTCGTGACCCCGTCGACAATGGCCGCCACATCCTTGCCGAACTGTTCCTCCACGTCGGCCAGGGTGAACTCCGTATCCTCCACCACGTCATGGATCAGGCCGGCCACGATGGAGTCGGAGTCCAGACGAAGCTGACCGAGAATCGTTGCCACTTCCACCGCGTGGTTCACGAAGCTCTCGCCCGAGGCCCGCGTCTGCCCCTGGTGAGCGGACTCCGCGAGCGCGAACGCCTTCTGGATCCTCGCCACGTCGAGACGACCGGCATACGCCTCCAGCTCCCTCGCCAGCGGGCGGGGAAGGTCCCGGATCGTGGAGGAGCCGGGTTCGGCGACGTTGGGCAAGGTGGAAGACATGGTGGAATCGGTACCCGGAGGCGGCGCTGGTGCTCCCCGGCCGGTGGGTTCCGGGGAGGCCAGGGGCCGCCCCGGCTTTCGCCGAACAGGGCCGCCCCTCCCCGAAGATAATGAGGCGGACCGGATGGCGCGTCCCCCGGGAGCCCCGGCGTCACCGCAGTCCGCGCATCGGTGATCCTGAGCGCGTGTGGCGGTGATCGTGGCTCACGCGGGCGCGATCTCGGGCGAAAGGGTGGCCCGCGCGGGCGTCAGCTCCCGCCCACCGAGGTCCCCATCGAGAGGGGACGGGGGTACCGGATGGGACCCAGGGGCGTGTCCACCGTGGGCGTGGCATCCAGCCGGATCGCCACCGGCTGCCCTCCTACTCCGGCCAGCCCGGCGGCCAGGTTCACCAGGTCACGGGCACTCCCCTCGAAGAACTCCAGCAGGTCGAGCCGGACTTCGACAGGGACCCGGGTGGCCTGACCGGAGGGAAGGACGAACGCCTGGGAAAGCCCTCCCCCCACGGTCCGCCTCCCCTCGAGGAAGAGGTCCCAGTCCAGCCCCACCAGGCGGGCCTCGGGGTTGTCCGGTGGATTGTCGGCCCGGACATTCAGCGTGAGTTCCAGCGGGAGAGCTCCCCGGGCCAGGGCCGTCCCCACGCGGAGGGCATCCAGGGTGGAGAGGTCGTCGTAGCCTCGGACCCGCGTGAGGTCGACGCCGGCAAGTTCGACGCGGCCCACGCTTTCGAGGTCGAAGTCCACCTGCGTGAGGGAGAGGACCGAGGCCAGGGTCGCGCATCCCGACAGGGCGCCGGCCACGGCCAGGAGGAAGACCGTGGCGAAACTCTTTCGCCAGGCGAGTCGCCGGGGCCGGGGAGCAGAGGGGCGAGGTCGCATGGGAAGGGGGCTCCGGAAGAGGGGATCCGGGGGTGGAGGACCCGGACGCACCGGTATCACCCGGCTGGCTACTCCGAGGTTCCCGGAATCCCGCCCCCGGCGGCCAGGGTGCGACGGATCAGGGCACGCGGGGCGGGATTGTGCTCCATCCCGGATCGCCCATCACCACGTGGTCCAGGACCCGGATTCCCAGGATGTCGCCCGCCTCCGTCATCTGCTGCGTCACCCGGTGGTCCTCCGGGGATGGCGCGGCGTCCCCCGAGGGGTGGTTGTGGACGAGGATCACGGCGGAGGCCCGAGCCTCGAGGGCCGGCGCGAAGACCTCCCGCGGATGCACGAGGGAGGCGTCCAGGATCCCGCGACTCACCATGTGGATGCCCAGAACCCGGTGACGTGTGTTCAGCACGACGACGTGGAACTCCTCGTGGGCCAGCCCCCGAAGGCGGGGAGCCATGAGCCGCACCACGTCCTCCGGTCCCCGAAGGCGGGGCACATCCCCCCCGGGCTCGGCAGCGGCCCGGCGCCCCAGCTCCAGTGCCGCCACCAGGCGATCCCGGGCGGCGCAGCCGATGCCACGGCCCCGGAGCCCCACTGCATCAAGCCGGAGGAGGGAGCCCTGGGTGGCCTCGAGGGTCTCCCTGGCCACCCGGAGGCCCCGAGCGCCATGAAGCCCCATGACCCGGGCCAGGAGTTCGGGGGTGGAGCGGGGGTCCCGGGGGCCGCGTGGCGTCGTCATGCCCGGGAATCTCGCCGGCGCCCATCAGCACGACATCAATACGCCCCCCTGCGTCCCCATCCCTGCAACCCCCAGGCCCACGTCCCCATGAGCGCGCCCCCATGAGCACGCCAACGACAGCGCCCCGTCCGCTACCTGCGTTCCGTCAGCTGCCCCGCCCGTGGCACTTCTTGTACTTCTTGCCGCTCCCACAGGGGCAGGGGTCGTTTCGGCCCGGTTCGTCGGGGGCCGTGACCGGCTCCTGCGAAGCGCCGGCGCTGCTCCCCCGATTCGTCTGCAGGGTGGCCGGGTCCGGTCCCCCTCCGGAGGCCATGGCCGCCGCCGCCGCCCCGCCCATGGAAGTCCCCGCAGGATCGCCCGGAGACTCGGTTCGGGCCGAGGAGGCGATCCCCACCGGGTCCAGCCGGGCCCCACGGGGATCCCGCTGGGGGCGACGGGCCGCCGCGGCCCCTCCCCCGCTCTCGGGGCCCGCCGGGCCGGAGTAGGCCAGGCGCTGGGGCTGACGGGGCTGCGGCTGGGGTGCTCCCACCTGGGCCCGGTAGAAGAGGGAGGTCACCGTCTTCCGGATGTCCGTCATGAGGTCCACGAACATGTCGTAGGCCTCCTTCTTGTACTCGATGAGCGGGTCCTTCTGCCCCCACCCGCGGAAGGAGATTGAGGCCTTGAGCGAGTCCAGATCGTAGAGATGGTCCTTCCACTTGTCGTCGATGACGGAGAGGAGGATCCAGCTCTGGATGCGCTCGGAGAACTCCCCGAAATCCTCCAGCTTCCGCTCGAACTGTGCGCGGGCCGCGGGGATGACGGCCTCCAGGACCTCGTCCCGATCCACGAAGTCCGAGGGATCGCCCTCGCGCTCCGGGAGGGTGTCCACCACCAGGAAGAGATCCATGAGAAGGCGGCGGCGGAGCCCGGCCATGTCCCATGCCTCGGGCCGGACTTCCGGGTCCACGAACTCGTCCACCAGAACCCGGACGGCGGCATCCACCATCTCCCAGAGCTCGCCTTTCAGGTCCTCTCCTCCATCGAGGGCGAAGAGGCGGAGGTCATAGATCACCTCCCGCTGCTGGTTCATGACGTCGTCATAGTCCAGCAGCCGCTTCCGGGCCTCGAAGTTGTTGCCCTCCACCCGGCGCTGGGCCCGTTCGATGGACTTGGTCACGAGGCCGTGGGTGATGACCTCTCCTTCCTCCGCCCCCCACTTCTCCATGGCGTTGGCGATGCGCTCCGAACCGAAGAGGCGCATGAGGTCGTCTTCCAGCGAGAGGAAGAACTGGGAGGATCCAGGGTCACCCTGGCGGCCGGCCCGTCCCCGGAGCTGCCGGTCGATGCGCCGGGATTCATGCCGTTCCGATCCCAGGATCTGGAGGCCACCGGGGTCGATGAGATGGTCATCGCCCTTGGTGGCCAGGTCGGCCCACCGCCCCGGGTCCAGCGGAGGGAGCTCTTCCAGGTCCAGACCCTTTGCCTTGGCCCACCCCACGGTCCGGGCCTCGGTCACGCCGGCGCCCAGCTTGATGTCGGTTCCCCGGCCGGCCATGTTCGTGGCGATGGTCACGGCCCCGGGCTGACCGGCTGCCGCGATGACATCGGCCTCGCGGGCATGCTGCTTGGCGTTCAGCACGTTGTGCTTGATGCCCCGCCGCTTGAGCATGCGCGAGAACGTCTCGGAGACGTCCACGTTCGTGGTCCCCACCAGCACGGGGAGCTCGAGCTTGTTCATGCGCTCGATCTCGTCCATGATGGCGTTGTACTTCTCCCGCTTGGTGCGGAAGATGAGGTCGTTTCGATCCTCCCGGACCACGGGCCGGTTCGTGGGAATCACGAGCACGTCCAGTCCGTAGATCTGGTGGAACTCGTTCTCCTCGGTCTCGGCGGTCCCCGTCATCCCCGACAGCTTGTCGTAGAGGCGGAAGTAGTTCTGGATCGTGACGGTGGCCAGGGTCTGGGTCTCTCCCTTGACCTCCACCCCCTCCTTCGCCTCCACCGCCTGGTGGAGCCCGTCGCTCCAGCGGCGTCCGGCCATCTGCCGACCGGTGAACTCGTCGACGATGACCACCTGGCCGTCGTCGCTGATGATGTACTGCTCATCGCGCTGAAAGAGGGCGTAGGCCTTGAGGAGCTGATGGATCACGTGCATCCGCTCGCTCTTGCGGGCGAACTCCTGCTCCAGCGTCTCGATCTGCGCCTTCTTCTCCTCGGGAGGGAGGTCCTCGTCCTCCTGGATGGCGCCGATCATCTCCGAAAGGTCGGGAATGACAAAGGCATCCGGCTCCCCGGGCGAAAGTTCCTCGATCCCCCGGTCCGAGAGGTGAACGTTGTGTCCCTTCTCGTCCATGGCGAAGAGGACCAGTTCGTCGACCTCGTGGAGGCGCTTCTCCCGCATGAGGTCCCCCTCGAACTTCTGGACCAGGGACTGCACCTTGGGGTCGTCGGCAAAGAGCTTGAGAAGGCGCCGGTTCCGGGGCGTACCGCGGCGCACGGCCAGCATCGCTTCCGCGGCCTCCCATTCCCGCCCCTCCTCCTGAAGGGCCTCATCGGCCTTGGCCATGAGCTCGGAGGCAATGGAGAGCTGCTTCTTGTAGAGGGCCGACACCAGGGGGTTGTACTGCTTGTAGACGGTGTGGGTGTCCCGGGAGACCGGTCCCGAAATGATGAGCGGCGTGCGCGCCTCGTCCACCAGGATCGAGTCGACCTCGTCGATGATGGCGTAGAAGTGCGGGCGCTGAACCCGGCGGTCAAGCTGGTGGACCATGTTGTCGCGGAGGTAGTCGAAGCCGAACTCGTTGTTCGTGCCATACGTGATGTCCGCGGCGTAGGCTCCCCGACGCGCCTCGGTCCCCGGGTCGTGGACGTCGATGACCCCGACGGTGAGGCCGAGGAACGTGTAGAGCGCCCCCATCCACTCCGCATCCCGCTGCGCCAGGTACGTGTTCACGGTGACCAGGTGAGTCCCGCGCCCGGCCAGGGCATTCAGGTACATGGGCATGGTGGCGGTGAGCGTCTTTCCCTCGCCGGTCTGCATCTCGGCCGCCGTGCCCCGGTGCAGGGCCACGCCCCCGATGAGCTGGACGTCGTAGGGGATCATGTCCCAGGTGAGGGCCTGGCCTGTGACCTGGACTTCCCGGCCGCACATGCGGCGGCAGGCATCCTTCACGACGGCGAAGGCCTCGGGCAGGAGGTCATCCAGCGCCTCGTGCAGGGCCTGGTCCCGCTCCTCCTGGAGCCCCTGGATCCGGGCCGAGAGACGCTCCCGCTCGCCGATGTCCACCGTCTCCGCCCGAACCTTCCGGACCTCGGCGATCTCCGTTTCGAAGGGCTCCATCTGATCCGCGATATAGGCGCGGAACTCGTCGGTCTTCGCCCGGAGTTCGTCGTCGGAGAGGGCTTCCAGTGCGCGGAAGTTCTCGTTGATCTCGTCCACGAGCGGGCCCATCTTCTTGACCTCGCGCTCGTGCTTGTCACCCAGCAGCTTCTTGAGAAAATTCTTCATGATTCCCGGAGATACAGCTTTTCAGCCTTGATGATCCGGCGCACGGCCTCGGGCACGAGGTACCGGATGGATCGTCCTCCCCGCACCCGCCTGCGGATGTCGGTGGACGAGATGTCGATTCTGGGAACGGCCACCTCCGCATGCGGAGGCGTGGGGGCGTCCCCGAAGCCCGCGTCGTCGGAGGCGCCGGCTCCCTCCCGGGTCATGACCACGACCGTGGCGAGGTGGGCAACCTCGTCGGGATCCCTCCACGTTCCGAACGTACGCCACTGGTCGGCGCCAAGCACGAGGAAGAGATGGTCATCCTCATGGGTGCGACGGAGTTCCCGGAGCGTATCCACCGTATAGGACACGCCGCCCCGCACCACTTCCAGGTCGCAGACGCCCAGCCGGTCGTCCTCGAGCACCGCCTCCCGGACCATGCGGAGGCGTGAAGCCCCCGGCGTGAGCCCATGCGTCCCCTTGTGCGGCGGGTGGGCCGCCGGCACCAGGAGGATCCGGTCGAGCTCCATGGCCTCCATCACCTCCTGCGCGGCGACGAGGTGACCCAGGTGGAGCGGGTCGAACGTCCCCCCGAACACCCCGATTTTCCGTCCCGCGTGCGGGCCTTCCGCCGGTGCCGGCACGTCACGCCGGTGGCTCGGATCCGCGCGCCTCACCCGCGATTGCCTCCCGTACCTGGGCGGCCTCGGGAGAGTCGGGGTAGTTGGCAAGAAGGCGGACCCGGACCTGCTCGGCCTCGGCGTCCCAGCTGATGGCACGGTAGGATCGGTAGAGCCCGAGGAACCCACGGGGCGCCCAGCTGGTCTGCGGGAAGAAATCCACCAGGTCCTGGTACACCAGGATGGCAGAGTCGTAGAGACCCCTTCGCTCGTACCAGAACCCGTCCTCGTACTCCCTCTGGGCGAGGCGCTCGATCATGGCCCGCTGAATGGTTCGGGCCTCCTCGGCCACGTTCATCCCGGCAAACTCGTTCATCGTGTTCCGGCAGGCATCCACGGCCCGCTCGGTATAGCTCTGGTCCCGCTGGGATGTGGGGGAAAGCCGCTCGTAGCTGCGGCAGATCCCCATCGACGCCTCGGGGGCCATCCCGTGACTCGGGAACTGCTGGAGGAAGCGCTCGAACTCGGCGGCGGAAGTAATGAACTCCCCCTTCTCGAAGTGGGCGCGAGCCAGGTACATCCGGGCGTCCGGCGTCCGGGCCTCCCCCGGGAAGGCGAAGAGGAAGTGGTCGAAGGCCGCGATGGCGTCGTCCCAGTCCTCGTCCTCGTGCAACGCCACGGCGCTCTGGAAGAGGGGATCGGCTTCCAGACCGTAGAAGCCGGGCGTCGAGGCACATCCGCCCCCAACAGCCAGAAAGAGCAGGATCATCCCGAGGCGAAGCCCGCGAGCACGATGGCAGGATCGGGCACGGGACCCGCCACAGGCCCGGGCAAGGTGCCCGGGGTCCCCGGGTCCGTGCCGCTCCTGACGGGTCGTAGCCTTCGCGTGGGAGTCCTGACGTCGCATCCTGCGTCCTTTCGTCTCGTGGTTCAGGCAGCCTTCAATGGTCGCCAATGTCCCGCCCGTCCGCAATCCGGGCGCCCCGGGTCAGACCCCGTACCCGTAGAAGCGCCGGATCTCGGCGATCACCCGCTCCACCCGCTCCTTCCCCACCTCGGGGAAGATGGGGAGGGAGAGGACCTCCCTGCAGGCACGCTCGGTCTCGGGAAGCATGCCTTCACGGCCGCCCAGCTCGTGAAAGCAGGGCTGGAGGTGAAGAGGAACGGGGTAGTAGATGCCGGAACCGATCCCCGCCTCCGCCAGGTGGGCCCGAAGGTCGTCTCGGCGATCGGCACGCAGGGTGAACTGGTTGTACACGTGGAAGTTGCCCTCCATGACCTCGGGGAGCTTCACCTCCACCACGTCGTCCAGCCCCCCGTGGTACAGGCAGGCGTTCTCCCGTCGAGCCCGGGCCCAGTCATCCAGGTGAGGCAGCTTGACCCGGAGCACCGCTGCCTGAAGGGCATCCAGGCGGGAGTTCGTCCCCACCATCTCGTGATGGTACATCTGCCGGCCGCCATGGACCCGGAGCTTCGCCACCTTCTCCGCCAGGTCCGCGTCCCTCGAGGTCACCAGGCCCCCGTCGCCGAATCCCCCCAGGTTCTTTGTGGGAAAGAACGAGAAGGCGCCCGCGTCTCCGCTGGCCCCGGCCATGACGGGGCCCTCCCCGGAGTCGTCCTCCTGCCTGGCTCCGATGGCCTGGGCACAGTCCTCCAGGACCATGCTCCCCCGCTCCCGGGCCAGGGCCTTGATCTCCGCCATGGGAGCCATCTGGCCGAAGAGATGCACCGGGACCACGCTCCGGGTCCGCTCCGTCCACGCGGCCTCCAGCGTCGCCCGGGTAACGTTGAAGGTAGCAGGATCAATGTCGCAGAAGACGGGGCGGAAGCCGGCGTTCCAGGCTGCTCCAGCCGTGGCGAAGAAGGTGAAGGCCGGCATCACCACCTCGTCGCCCGGTTCCGGATCCAGCGCCCGAAGCGGAAGGAGGATGGCGTCCGTTCCGGAGGCACACCCCACGGCGTGAGGAACGCCGAGATAGGCGGCCATCTCCGACTCCAGTCCCTCCACCTCCGGTCCGAGAATGAAACCCTGGGAGGTGACGACCCGCTCGATGGCGGTATCGATGGCCTCCTTGAGGGCCTGGTACTGGGGCTTCAGGTCGAGGAGTGGGACCTGCATGGAGAACTCCGGGAAGAGTGGAGGGGGGTGTACCCGGTCGGCTGGACAGCGAAGTGTGCGCCGGTGCGGGGGAATCGGACGGCCGGCAGGCAACGGGAAAGGCGAAGCCGAGTCAGCACGGCCCCTCGCCCGCTCGGCGGAAGAGGATCTGGTCGATGCGATCCATGGCTCGGGCCGAAAGCGCACCGGCGTTGGATTCGGCCTGAATCACCCGCTCGAAGGCCGCCACCGCCGCCGTGCACTCGCCCCGCCGCGCCAGGATTTCCGCCGTGTCGAACCACGCCTGCCCCACCACATTCCGGGGTTCACCCAGCTCGGTCACCGCACGGTAGAGGCGGAGCGCCTCGTCGGAGAACCCACGTTCCTGGGCCTCCCGGGCGAGCTGGAACGAACAGTTGCCCACCTGCCAGTCCACCTCCGATCGACGATTGGGGGCGATCCGGGGCCTGACCTGCTCGAAGAAGGCCAGGGCGCGCTCGCAGTCGCCCAGCTGCTCGTGGGCCAGGGCCAGCTCCAGGAGGATCTCCGGGTCGTCGTCGCTTTCGGCCAGGGCCTTCTGGAAGTAGGGAAGCGCCTCGGCCGGCTGGGCGTTCCGGACGTAGTGGCGGGCCAGGTCCAGGGCCACGCCCGACAGGGAGACGCCGGGCTGGAGGCGAACGGCTGCGTCGGCGGCCGCCGCCGCCACCGTCCCGTCGCGGCGCTGAATGGCTCGCCGAGCGACCCGGAGCAGGTCCGAGGCCGCCTGGTCCACCAGCGCCGAATCGCGGGCAATGGCGGCCTGGTAGTGCTCACGCGCCTCCTCGATCCGGTTGACCCGGGCGAAGGCATGCGCCGCGCGAAGCCAGGTCTCGGCGTCGTCGTTCCCCCGCCGGAGGGCAAGACGGTACTCGGAAAGTGCGTCGTTGAACTCGCCCTGGGCAAAGGCGGTGTCTCCACGGCGAAGCGCCTCCTCCTCCGAGCCCGCCGCCGTGCATCCAGCGAGTCCAGCGACCAGAACGAGGAAGGGCAGGAGCCCGAAACGATGGCCCAGAAGGGAGCGCCTCCTCGAAGCGGCCGAGGTGACGCGGTCGCGAGCGGCGGGGTCCAGAGAACCTAGGCCCGGGCCTGCGCCCGGAAGATGCGGGTCCCGGGGGACGAAGGTCGAGAACGTCATTTCCGCTTGTAACCCGGAAGGGCGAAAAAGGTCGCTCGCGAAATCAGGTCAGCGGACGGGCCCGGGCGTCGGATTCGTTCACCTGTTTCCGAAACCAGGGAATGGTCCGCGTCAGGCCTTCATGGAGGTCCACCACCGGCTCCCAGCCCAGTTCCCGGCGGGCCAGGGTGATGTCGGGCTGACGCACCTTCGGATCATCCTCCGGGAGGGGCAGCCTCCGGAGCCGGGACGCGTTCTCCACCCCGGACTTCAGGTCACTCTCCGCCTCGGTGGGCACGACCTGGCGCAGGATCTCCTCCGCCAGTTCCCGGACGGTGAACTCGACGGGATTCCCGAGGTTCACCGGGCCGGGGCAATCCGAGTGGAAGAGGCGGTAGATTCCCTCCACCAGGTCGGAGACGTAGCAGAAGGAGCGGGTCTGGGACCCATCGCCGTAGAGGGTAAGGGACTCGCCCCGAAGCGCCTGCACGATGAAGTTCGAGACCACCCGTCCATCGCCGGGGCGCATGCGGGGTCCGTAGGTGTTGAAGATCCGGACGATCCGGGTATCGAGCCCATGGTGCGACCGGTACGCCGATGTCATGGCTTCGGCAAAGCGCTTGGCCTCGTCGTAGACGCCCCGCGGACCCACCGGGTTCACATTTCCCCAGTACGTCTCGGGCTGGGGGTGGATGGCCGGATCCCCGTAGACCTCCGACGTGGACGCCAGGAGAAACCGCGCTCCCTTCTCCCGGGCGAGCCCCAGCATGTTGTGCGTGCCCAGGCTCCCCACCTTCAGGGTCTGGATCGGATATTCCAGGTAGTCCACCGGACTCGCCGGAGAAGCGAAGTGAAGGATCCCGTCGACGGGGCCCGAGAGGAAGAGGGGCGTCGAGACGTCGTGAAGGTGGAACTCGAACCCCTCGCGCTCCTGGAGGAGGGCGATGTTGTCCCGGGATCCGGTGATGAAATTGTCGACGCCCACCACGGTGTGCCCCTCGTCGAGGAAGCGCTCCGAGAGATGGGAGCCCAGGAAGCCGGCGGCTCCGGTGAGAACAATGCGCATGGACAGGTTTCCGGGAGTAAGGGTCAGGGCGAGGCCACGGGCGAACGCCCGATGCCCACGTAGTCGAAGCCGTGGTCGTGCATTCGCTCCACCGGGAAGATCCCCCGACCGTCGATCACCAGGTTTCCTCGCATCGACCCCCGCATGCGGGCGAAGTCCGGCCGCCGATAGGGATGCCACTCGGTGTGGAGCACGAGGGCGTCGGCCCCCTCCAGGGCGTCGTAGTTCGTGGGGGCGTAGGTGATCCGGTCCCCGAAGTGGTGCCGACGCGCCTCGTCCATGGCCACGGGATCGTGGGCCACGACGCGACCCCCGCGGGACAGGACCCCCTCGATGGTGACCAGCGAGGGTGCCTCCCGCATGTCGTCGGTGTTCGGCTTGAAGGCCAGCCCCCAGACCCCGACCGTCCGACCCGTCAGGTCCTCGCCGAACCGGTCCACGAGCACCCGGAGGGGAAAGGACTTCTGCCTCCGGTTCACCCCTTCCACCGCTCGGAGGATCCCGGCGTCCAGCCCGTGGTCCTCCAGCGTCCGCATCAGCGCCTGCACATCCTTCGGGAAGCAGGATCCTCCGTAGCCAATGCCCGGGAAGAGGAAGGAGGGTCCGATGCGCGGGTCGCTTCCCATCCCGAGGCGCACGTGGTCGGCGCTGGCTCCGGTGCGCTCGCACAGGTCCGCCACCATGTTCATGAAGGAGATCCGCGTGGCCAGCATGGCATTGGCCGCGTACTTGGTGATCTCGGCCGAGGCGATGTCCATGAGGAGGAACTGGTTTCCCGTGCGAATGAAGGGCCCGAAGAGCTCTCGAAGCTCCTCCCCCACCGCCGCGTCCTCCACACCCAGGACCACCCGGTCGGGCTTCATGAAGTCCTCGACGGCCGCTCCCTCCTTCAGGAACTCCGGGTTGGAGCAGACGTGGACCTGGTGGGAAGTCTCGGCCTCGATGGCCTCCCGGACCCGAAGGGCCGTCCCCACCGGGACCGTGCTCTTGGTGATGACGATGCGCTCCCCGTCCATGGCCTGGCCGATGGCGCGGGCCACCGCGAGGACATGCTGGAGATCCGCGGACCCGTCCTCACCCGGGGGCGTGCCCACGGCGATGAAGAGAATGCGGGAGCGCCTCACCGCGTCGGCCACGTCGGTGGTGAACTGGAGCCTCCCTGCCGCCAGGTTGTCGGCCACCAGGGTCTCCAGGCCGGGCTCATAGATGGGAATCTCCCCATCGTTCAGACGCCGGATCTTCTCTTCGTCGATGTCGGCACAGACCACGTCGTTTCCGGAGTGCGCGAACCCCGCGCCAACCACGAGGCCCACGTAGCCCGTTCCGATCACGCCAATCTTCATCTCCACCCCTGGCAGCAAGTCACGTTCGATCGTCGGACCCCCTGGGTCAGCAGGATTCGGGCCGAAGCCGCGAACCGAGTCCGGAAGGAAGGTAGAACCGGGCAGAAGGAACCGGAAGACAAGTTCGCCGCCGTTACCTGGGTGTGGCGTTCCGGTGGGGGGGGCGGTGTATTGCGCCGAGCCGCACCCCC
>SKNW01000062.1 GCA_007120305.1 Gemmatimonadota bacterium
ATCCAGAAGCATGATCGCCTCGTCCGACGCCTCGAGGGTAAGAAAGGGACCGGGGTCCTCGTCGGCTCCGGGGCGGGCCGAGGCCGCCACCCCCGGCGCGTGGGTCCACCGCCAGCGGTACCGCCAGGCGCGGTCCTGGATCGTCGGACGCACATCCACCAGGCGTCGCACCTCGAAGGGGGCCAGGACGACGGCCAGCTCCCGGGTTCCGCACCCCCCGGACACGTTCTCGCAGTCGAAGAGGGTGAGGCTCGTGATGGTGACGGGACGATCCGTGTTGTTCCGGACCAGGAGTTCCGCGCCTCCCCCCCGACCCAGGGATTCGGTAAAGCCCGTCACCAGCTGTCCGGGCGCCGCCGGAGGGCCCCGCGTCGTGCGGCTGTTCGGCCCGTCTCCTCCCTCCGACGCCATCCCCCCGCACCCGAACCCCAGCGCCGCCACCACCACAGCGAGGACCGGGAGCCCCACCCCAGCTCGCAGGCGCAGCGCGGCGCCGGACGGCGCCCGTTGGCGGCGATCCGGAAGGCCGGGAGCGAGGCTCACGCGACCCCCGCCACCTCCGTCTTCCGGATCTGGATGCCCCGCCGCGCCAGCCCGTCCAGGTAGGCGCTCGGATCCACCGTCTCGTCCGGCGTGCGAACTCCCCCGGAACGGATCTGTCCCCGGCCCTGCATCACCCCGGTGAGGGCAAGGGAGTAGCCCGTGGTGCGCATCATGGCCGTGATCCCCGTGGAGTCGTCAAAGTAGTCCAGGAGGTCGTACCGGATGGCTCGGGACTGCCCGTCCTTCGTGCCCCGGACCTCCACCCGCAGCGCTACAAGGTCCTTGCCCCCGGGCTTCCGGAGCCCCGGGCTGACCCGGTCGATGAAGAACTGCCGCGGCGTGATCTCCGCATCCCCCACCTTCACGGGCTCGTCGGAGAGGAGTCCCAGGTCCCGGATCGCCTTCATGATCTGCGCATGCCCGGGGTAGCGTAGCGTCTTGTACTCCATGGTGCGGAGCTGCCCCCGGTAGCGGTACGGCAGCGTCGAGATCCCCCCCGCCGTGTAGAAGGCCTCCAGCGTCCCCAGGGGCTCGGGAAAGTTGACGTGCTCCATCCCCGTGAGCGCCTCCACCTCCGCCGGCTCCCCCTCGTGCAGCACCAGGCCGGGCGTCGTGTAGTAGTCGAGCACGCCCTCCATGGAGTAGACGATCTGGTAGTTCAGGGGGGGCTCCGGGTTCTGTGGCAGCCCGCCCACCCACATCCGCACGGACTCGGTGCTGTCCAGTTCGTCGATCCCCGCCTGCGCCAGGATGTTCACCATCCCCGGCGCCAGCCCGCAGTCCGGGATCACGCTCACCCCGGCCGCCATGGCCTCCTCGTCCAGCGCCCGCTGCTGCTCCACGATCTCGGTGTTCCCCCCGAGGTCGGCAAAGTTGGCCCCCGCCTCGATGGCAAGCCTCGTCATGGGAAGGTTGAAGTAGTACGGAAGGGCACAGACCACCGAGGTCATGCCCGCCATGGCCCGGCGCACCGAGTCCTCGTCGCGGGCGTTGACCCGTTCCACCCGAAGCTTCCCGCTCCCCCCCGCCGAGGCCAGGTAGGGCCGCAGGAAGAGCGCCACCTGCTCGGTCTGGACATCGCCGATCACCACCTCGGTGACGTCGGGATCCTGGAGCAGGTCATACGCAGCGGCGGAACCCTGGGCTCCCCCTCCCAGCACTAGTACCTTCATCGAATTCCTCGTGGTTGTGACGTTGTCACGTGATGTCGCGCGCGATGTCGCGGCGGGTCCCCGCCTCCAGGACCCACGTTATTGGATTCACTTCTGGATGCAAAGACCGGCACCGGGACGGACGCCCCGGTCGTCCGGTGCCCGGCCGAGCATGCCACCCGGAGCGGAGGGCGTCAACCTCCGAAGAGGTCCGGCTGGTCCGCCCCGGATGCCGGAGCACCGCCCGCGTCACCGCCGGACTCACCGCTTTCGTCGCCCTCCCCGGCCTCAGTGGCATCGGTGGTCCCGGTCGCGTCGGTGGCTCCTTCGGCCGTGGCCGCTTCGGCCGCGGTCGCGTCGGTGGCCGCTTCGGCCTCCGTCTCCGCCTCCCCCGCACCCTCCGGATCCGGAACCTCGCCCCGGTCCTCGGCCAGGCTACGCGTCACCTCCACCACCCGGTCTCCGGCATCCACCTTCACCAGGCGGCTCCCTCGGGTCCGCCGACCCTGGATGGGCACGGCCGTGGCCTCCACCCGGGTGACCACGCCGGCGGCGGAGACGAGGCTCACCTCGTCGCCGTCCACCACCTCGAGGGCGGCCACCACCTGCCCCCCGTCCGCCGAGGCCGGGGAAGCCAGGGTCCCCAGCCCCCCGCGCTTCTGGAGCGGGAACTCGTCCAGCGGCGTGCGCTTCCCCCATCCGCGCTCGGTGACGGCCAGGATTCGGGCATCCCGGCGTATGGGGACGATCCCCACCACCCCGTCATCGCCCCTCAGGTCAATGCCCTTCACGCCCTGGGCCGCGCGGCCCATGGTGGAGACCTCCCGCTCGTCGAAGCGGATCGCCCGGCCGGCCCGGGTCAGGAGGAGAAGCTCGGCGCGGCTGTCCGAGAGGATCACGTCGAGGATCCGGTCGCCCTCCCTGACCCCCGCCCCGATGATCCCTCCGGCCCGGGGGTTCGAGAACTCCCTGAGCTCCGTGCGCTTCACGAGCCCGCCCTCGGTGGCAAAGATCAGGACCTTCTGCTCGTCCGAGAGTTCTTCCACCGGCACCAGGGCCACGATCCGGTCCTCGCGGGGGGCTCCCGCCAGGGCGTAGACCGACTGGCCCCGTGAAGCCCGGGACCCCTCGGGCACATCCAGCACCGAGAGGAAGTGGATCTGTCCCCCGGCGGTGCAGGCCAGGATCCACCCCCGGGTGCGGGCCGTGAAGACCCGCTCGAGCCAGTCGTCCTCGTACCCGTCCATGCCGGCGAGCCCCTTCCCCGAAGCCACCCTGCGGCGGTAGAGGTGCACCGGGATCCGCTTCACGAAGCCCTGGTGCGAAACGGTGATGACCACGTCCTCGTCGGCCACTGCGTCCTCCACGGGAGCCTCGTGCTCCTTGGCGTCGGGGAGGATCTCGGTGCGGCGCCGGTCGCCGTGGACCTCCACCACCTGCGCCAGTTCCGCCAGCACCACCTCGAGCTGGGCGCCTTCGTCGGCCAGGATCGCGCGGAGGCGCTCGATCTCTACCTCCAGTTCGGCCATGCGGACCCGGAGCTGGGCGCTCTCCAGCGAGGTTAGCTTCCCGAGGCGCATGTTGAGGATGGCGTCGGACTGGACGTCGGAGAGCCCGAAACGCTTCTGCAGTCGTGCGGAAGCCTGGGGGCGGTCCTTCGACTCCCGGATGATCCGGACCACCTCGTCGATGTGGTCCAGGGCCACGAGGAGCCCCTCCAGCACGTGCCGCTCGGCCTCGGCCTTCTCCAGGTCGTGGCGAGCCCGTCGGACCACCACCTCCACCCGGTGGTCCCGGTACTTCTCCAGCAGGGTCTTGAGCCCCATCTCCCGGGGCTCCCCGTGGTCCAGCGCCAGCATGATGGCGCCGAAGGTCTGCTGCAGGTAGGTCCGCCGGAAGAGGACCGCCAGGGTGGCCGTGGGGTTCGCCCCCCGCTTGAGCTCGATCACGAGGCGGAGTCCGTCCCGGTCCGATTCATCGCGGACATCGGAGACCTCGTCGATCTTCCCCTTCCGGGAGAGGTCCACAATCTGCTCGATGATCTTGGCCTTCGAGACCGCGTAGGGGATCTCGGTGACCACGAGCTGCTCCCTGCCGGCCCGGAGCGCCTCCTTCACCACCCGGGACCGCATGACGATCCGGCCGCGGCCGGTTTCGTACATGTCCTGGATCCCCTTGTCGCCGATGATGAAGCCCCCCGTGGGGAAGTCGGGGCCGCGGATGTGCTCCATGAGCTCCGCCACGGGGCACTCCGGGTTCGCCACCAGGTGCCGGAAGGCGGCGGCCACCTCCCGGAGGTTGTGGGGCGGGATGTTGGTGCTCATCCCCACCGCGATCCCCGACGACCCGTTCACCAGGAGGTTCGGTATCCGCGAGGGGAGGACCGTGGGCTCCAGGAGCCGGCCGTCGAAGTTGGGCGACCAGGCCACCGTGTCCTTTTCCAGGTCGGCCAGCATCTCCTCGGCCACCGGGGCGAGGCGGGCCTCGGTGTAGCGATAGGCCGCCGCGGAGTCGCCGTCGATGGAGCCGAAGTTCCCCTGCCCGTCCACCAGCGGGTACCGAAGCGAGAAGTCCTGCACCATGCGGACCAGGGCATCGTAGACCGCCGAGTCCCCGTGCGGGTGAAACTTCCCGAGCACCTCGCCCACCACCGAGGCGCACTTCTTGTGGGCCCGGTCGGGGCGAAGCCCCAGCTCGTTCATGGCGTGGAGGATCCGGCGGTGCACCGGCTTCAGGCCATCGCGGACATCGGGGAGCGCCCGCTGCACGATGACGCTCATGGAGTAGTCGAGGAACGCCTCCCGCATCTCCTCTTCGATGAGACGGGGGAGGACACGCTCCCTCTTCTGGGCCACCGACATCCGGACTCCTGCTTCGACGGGAAAGGTGTGCCTGCCGGGGAGGATGGACCCCATGGGGCAGCCAGCGATCACCGAATCCGCCCGTCAGGGGCGGACCCGCTCGAAGATGGGTCGGAGGGGGAGTTGGGGGAAGGGAGGCGCCAGGATGGGCCGCAGAACCGCCGAAGGACCGGGCCGCTCCCCCGGAAGGGCGCCGGTCAGAGGGCGTCGAGCGCCTCTTCCAGCTCCTGGGCGAGGGTGGGATGCCCGTGGGCCAGCGCCTGGTCGATCCCGGTGCGGTAGGCCGTCCGGGCTTCGTCCATCCGGCCCAGCTGGGCCAGGGCCGCCCCCAGGCGCCCCCAGGCATTACCCTCGTCGTCGGCCATGTCGAGGTAGCGGTGAAGTCGCACCACGCCCTCCTCGAGTTCGCCGGCGTTCAGGTACTCCAGGGCCAGACCAAAGTGGAGACGGGGGTCGTCGGGGCGACGGTTCAGCATGCCCTGAAGGGCTTCGATGCGGGATGGAGTCACGAAGATGCGGGAGTCAGGCGAGAAGGTTAGGCGAGCAAGGTCAGGCGGGAAGGTCAGGCGGGATCAGTCGGGAAAGACGAAGGTGTGGCGATCCACCGGGTCGGCGGGGCTGCCGTGCAACACCTCGAAGAGGGCCCGCATCTCCCGACCCACCGCTTCCAGGCGGTGGAGAACGGAGAGCGCATGGGCGTAGTCGAAGTAGGCTGCCACGGCAGGTTCGCCCGCGGGGTGTGTGGCCACGATCTGGACATCCATGACCATGCGGAGGTGCTCCACGACCACTCGCACCCCTCGTTCCGCGGCATCCTGGTCGGCCAGCGTGAGGAACGCCAGGTCGCCAGTGAGCTGGGGGACAAGGGATTCCACCACCGCACGCGTCGCCGGAGGTGCGGCGACGGCTCCCTCGCCGGCAGGCTCCTCGAGCACGCCCCGGGCCCCTTCGCGAAGGGCCTGCACCTCTTCGAAATTGCAGGAGAAAATCATCGGAACCTCCCCCCCATCGGGCGCGTCAGTCGCGGAGCGCGATCCCCGGAGAGACGTCCCCCCCGGACCCGGTTCGCACGGTGCCGCGTGCACCCATCGTTGCTTACCTTCGGTGCCCATGAACGTTCCTGCAAGTTCCGGGCTCGGGATCGCACCCGGACGGCGCTCGGGACGGGTGCTCGGGACGGCACCCGGACGGGGTTCGGGACGGCGCTCGGCCAGGACGCGGGCTCGGGCTCCGGTCAGGGACCGACGTGGCCGTCTTCCTCCACTACCACCGGGTCGCCTTCATGAATCCATGACCCGCTCGCGTCCACGCCCGACGCCGGCGGCAGGAGGGGCACCAGATTCTGTCCGAACCAGACCTTGCCTCCGGCGGCCCGGTAGAGGGCAAGGGTGCGGAGGGGCTCGACCCCGCGCAGGCCGGTGGCCGGGTCCACCGTGGTCACGGTGCATCGGGCACATCGCTTGACCCCGGCCAGGTCCAGCTCCCCCACCCGGATCCGCCGCCACCCGTCCTCGGCGTGGGGCGCACAGTCGCCCTCCACCACCACGTTGGGCCGGAAGCGGTGCATGGGAACCGGCTCCGCCAGCCGCCGGTTCAGTTCGTCCAGGGAGGCCTGGGTCACGAGCAGGATCGGGTACCCGTCGGCAAAGCTCACCTGGCCGCCCGGGGCAAACGCCCCATCGGTGGGGCGCACCGCGTCGTCGGGCTGGTAGACCATCCGCACCGGCGTCCCCAGGTAGTCCGACATCCAGGCATCGGCCTCCGGCGAGGGCGCGAGGGCATCCACCGCGTCGTCCCAGATGGTGACCCGGACCGGAGTGCCTTCCCGGGGCTCCGCGGAAATCTCCACGGCGGACCCGTCCGGTGCCGAAAGGCGCAGGCGCGGCGACGCCGCCCCTCCCCCACGCACGAAGGCGGTTCCCACCCGGGCCATGGCGGGGTGGGAGCGCTGCGACAGGAAGGTCCCCTCCGCATCCACGACCATCCACCGCCGGTCCCCCTCGAGCCCCAGGGGATCCACCCTGCGGGAGGCGACGCGGATGCCCCGGAGGCCCTTGACCGGGTAGACCGTCAGCGCGCTCACACGAAGGGAGGTCAGCGACGGCGGGGGCAGCATGCCCATGTCGGTGTCCGTGGTCGTGCTCGTGTCCGTGGTCGTGTCGGTGCCCGTGTCCGTGGTCGTGCCCGTGTCCGTGTCCGTGTCCGTGTCCGTGTTCATGGACGAGGTCCGCCCTGCCGTCAGGCCTCGGCGGGTCCGCCGGGGGCGAAGAAGAGGGGAACGCCCTCGGGTCCGGTAGGTGGCGTCCCGTCGGGGCGGGGACGTCCTCCCCCCCCGGAAAGGATCAGGGGAAGGGTCACGAGGCGGGTTCCGTCCACTGAAACCTCGAACCGGTAGGTCCCGGGCTCGGGAAAGACCAGCCCGTCCAGGTTGAGGACCTGGGGGATGCGGCTGATGGCATCTCCGGTGGCGGGACCCACCTGGATGCGGCCGTCGAGGCGCACCTGTTCCTCGCCTCCCGGAGACAGAAGACGGATCAGCGCCGACCGCTCACCCTCGTCGGCGGCCCGGGTCTCGAGGCGAAGGACCAGGCAGAGCCGGCCGTGACGTGCGGGAAACTCGGCCGCATGGATCCGGTCGAAGATGCCCAGCACGTTCAGCTTGCCGGCAGGGTCGACGGTGGCGGCGTCGCAGAGAAGGGCGAGGTCGATGGTCATGGAGTCGGGGGGCCGGAAGGTCGGTCGGATTCGCGGTCGAGAAGCCAGGGGCCCAGGACGAGCCCCAGGATCAGGTCCACCAGGGCATGGGCCACCATGGCGGGGAAGAGGCTCCCGGTCAGCAGGACGGAGGCCCCCAGAAGAGAACCGAGAAGGGCCGTCCGCACCACCCCGACGGGTCCCTGGTAGGCATGCAGGAATCCGAAGGCGAGGGCGGCGAGCCCCATGGAAGCCCAGGGGTCCAGCCCGGCCATCACGAGCGCGGCCGGAACGTACCCCCGGTAGGCCATTTCCTCTCCCCACCCGGCGGCCAGGGAGAGTCCGCCGAAGAGACGCCGCTCCTCGGGCGTCCGGGGGAGGAGGACGTCCAGCATCCCGTCGTCCAGGGTGCCCCGGTCCGACCGCTTCCAGGCCCGGGCCTCCAGCGGACGGAAGACCACGCTCAGAAGCACGGCGCCCACGGTGAGGCCGGCCGACCATCCGAGGAACGATGCGGTGGGCATGGCCGCGATCCCCACGGCCTCGGCCCCCGGGCCCATGGCGGCGAGCCCCAGGGCCATGGCCCCCATGATCAGGATCGTCAGTCCCGAGCTCACGTAGGCCGACGTCCGCTCGATGGGGACGAGATGGAGCAGGGGCGTCTGGGCGAGGGCCAGGGTGGGGAAGATCACGAGGAAGACGGGGAGGGCAATCACCTCCCAGAAGGAGAGCGCCGTGCCGAAGCCCAGCGCCAGCGTGGCCGCCAGGGCCAGGGCGGCCCCCCAGCGGAGGCGGAGGCCCACGGCCCGGGCCAGTGCCTCGGTCTCGGGTCCCGGGGTCGGATTCATGGAGCGGGCTTCACGGAGCGGGGCTCACGGGGTGGAGGCCGCGCGGACCACGGCCTCGGCGGCCGAGATCACGTCCTCGATGTCGGTGGCCCGGAGCTGTGGGTTCAGGAGGCAGAGGCGAAGTGCATGGCGGCCCCGGATCCGGGTGGAGGTGAGAAAGGCGGTGCCGTCGCGGGTCAGCGCCTCCTGGATCCGGCGGTGGAGGGGCTCCGGGTCACCGGACACCCGGGCCTCCCACACCACGATCCCCAGCGAGGCGGGGGTGACCACTTCGAGCTCGACCGAGGCCCGCAGGCGGGTCTCGGCCAGCCTTGTGAGCTCCATCGCCGCGCCAATGGCCTCCCGGAAGGCCCCGAGCCCGAAGCTTCGCACCGACATCCAGACCTTGAGGGCCCGGAAGGAGCGGGTGAGTTGCAGCCCCCGCTCGCTGAAGTTCACCTCTTCGTCGCCCCGAAGGGTGTCCTGGAGATACTCGGGGGTGACGCGAAAGGCGCGGACGAGAAGTTGTGGGTCCCGAACCAGGAGACACCCGCACTCGAAGGGCTGGAAGAGCCACTTGTGGGGATCCATGGTGACGGAATCGGCTCGGCCCAGTCCCTCGAGCGCCCGGGAACCCTCCGGGTTCAGGACGGCGAACCCCCCGTAGGCGGCGTCCACGTGGTAGTGCACGCCGAGCTCGGCACACAGGTCGGCCAGCGCACCCAGGGGGTCCACGATGCCGGTGTTGGTGGCCCCCCCGTTGGCCGCCACCAGGATGGGCGTCCACCCCTCGGAGCGGTCCGCCTCCACCGCCGCCCGGACGGTGGCGGGGTCCAGCCGAAGCCCGGCGTCGGTCGGGAGCACCCGGATCCCTTCGGCCGGGATCCCGGCGATACGGGCCGCCCGAAGGAGCGAGGAGTGGCCCTGGTCCGACAGGTAGACCGAGGGTCGCCAGGCTGCCTCCTGGCTCCTCGCCGCTTCCTCCCGGGCCGCCACCACGGCCAGGAGGTTCGCTGCCGAGCCGCCGGAGGTGAAGAGGCCGGAGCTTCCGGCCGGCATCCCGATCCAGCGGCGGAACCACTCCAGAACCTCCAGCTCCACGAGGGTCGGGGCCGACGCCCCCTGCCAGGTGCCCTGGAAGGTGTTGAACCCACTGGCGAGGAAGTCGGCCAGGACGGAAGGCCAGGTGGGCGCCGACGGGACGTAGGCCAGGAACCGGGGATGATCCACCCGTGCCGCCACCGGCAGGATCCCCGAAAGCGCCGCCTCCAGCACGGCCTCCGGACCCTCGGCCTCCTCCGGGGCCGGGCCCAGGGCGAGGCTCGGGGCGAGGTCCTGCGCCAGGTCCTGAGCCAGGTCCTGAGCAGGGTCCTGAGCCAGGTCCTGGGCAGGGTCCGGCGCGGCGCCCCCGCCCCCCCGGGC
>SKNW01000037.1 GCA_007120305.1 Gemmatimonadota bacterium
AGCATTCCCTTTCCCCTGTGGTGTCCCGCTCACCGGAGGGGTCGCTACGCCTCCGGGACCGCAGACCTCAATCCAGGTCCAACGATCCTGGAGACCGAAGGGCGACACCATGGCCCGGAGGGAACCCCCTGGAAGGCCGTTGAAGAAGTAGAGGGGACTACCGCTACCGCGCGCGACTGCGGGCCGCCACGCCCTCGCCCACGGCCGTCTCGCCGCCAGGGGAGCTTGCGCCCCGGGCGATCTCCAGGGCCCGGTTCTTCACGGCTGCCGCCCACAGGCCCATGTCGTCGAACCAGGCGTACAGGGTCGGCGTGAGGGCGAGCGTGAGGATCGTCGACGTGGCAAGCCCGCCGATCACCGCCTGTCCGATGGGCGCGAACATCTGCCCCATTCCCTCGGTAGCCAGGAAGGCCATGGGGACCAGCCCGAACAGGGTGGTGAGACTGGTCATCAGGATCGGTCGGAGGCGAGCCGTACACCCGGTCAGGAGCGCCTCCCTTCGCTCCATCCCCCGCTGCCGGAGCTGGTTCACGAGGTCGATCATCACGATGGAGTTGTTCACCACGATCCCCACCGTGATCAGGACCCCGAGAAAGGAGAGGATGGAGAAGGTGGACCCGGTCAGGAGAAAGATGAGCCCGAGCCCGGGGACGGCGAAGAAGATGGAGAAGTAGATGATGAGCGGGAGGAGCAGACTCTCGAAGAGGGCCGCCAGGATCAGGTAGATCAGGATCAGGGCCAGCCCCCCGGCCATGGCCATGTCGCCGAACTGCTCCTGCTCCTCGGCAAAGCCCCGCCCCAGGTCCCAGCGGTAGCCGGGGGGGAGCTCGAAGCCCGCCATGGCGAGCTGCACGTCGGCGAGCACGTCCTCCCGGTTGCTCCCCACGGAAAGCTCACCCGACACGGTGACCGCCGTCTGGCGGTTCTCGCGCTGAATGTCCTGCGGGCCTCCCACCACGAGGATATCGGCCACCGTCCCAAGGGGAACGCTGACGCCATCCACGGAGCCGACGGCCAGGTTCCCCATCTGGGCGATGGACACCCGGTCCTCGTCGCGGAGCTGGAGGAGGACGTCCACCTCCCGCTCCCCGGCTCGGAAGCGTGTGGCCACCTGGCCGCGGAGGGCCCCGGAAACCGCCTGGGCCACCTGCTCCGAGGTCAGCCCCTGCCGCTCCGCCGCCCGACGGTCCACACGGACTCGGACCTCCTCGTTCCCCGACTCCAGGCTGTTGTCCAGCTGCGAGATGCCGGGGACGCTGGCCTGAAGGTGGAGTTCCACAGCCTCCGCCAGGCGGGCCAGCTCGCTCGTGCTCTCGCCCACGATGCGGACCTGAACCCCCGAGACGCGACCGAACCCGCGGCGCTGCCGCCACTCGACGCCGGGGATCACCGGCAGGACGTCCTGGATGGCCTCCGAGATCTCCGCCGTCGACCGCGTCCCTCCTTCCGAGAAGGGCTTGAGGGTCATGAAGAGGCTGGAGAAGTTGCCCCCGGAGAAGGCCGAGACGTTCGTGATCTCGAACTCCTCGGTCCGGTCCAGGAGGATGCGCTCGGCACTGGCAAAGATCTCGCTGCGCTCCTCTACCGAGATGCCCCGGGGCGTGGAAATCCCCATCCGGATGAAGCGGTTGTCCTCTTCGGGCATGAGCTCCCGGGGGAGTTCGGCCAGCACCCAGCCTCCGGCGGCGAAGAGGGCGATGCCAAAGGCCGCGGTGGCCAGGCGGTGATCCAGCACCCGGTCCAGGAGGTTCCGGTACCGCTGGTTGAGCCACTTCATGGCGCGACCCGGCGCCGGCATCTCCCCGCGGAGGAGGCGCACCGCCAGAAGGGGGACCAGGGTGAAGGCGATGACCAGGGAGCCGATCATGGTGAAGGAGATGCTGGTTCCGAAGGCCCGGAACTGGGTCCCCATCTGGTTGGGTGGCAGGAAGAAGAGGGGCGTGAAGACGATGATCGTCGTCAGCGTCCCCGACAGGATGGCGAGCCCCACCTCGTTTGCCCCGTCCGTGGCCGCCTTTTCGGGCTCCGAGCCCATTTCCCGGTGGCGGAAGATGTTCTCCACCACCACCACGGCGTTGTCGATGAGCATCCCCACAGCCAGCATCAGCCCCGAGAGGGTGATGATGTTGAGGGAGTCCCCGGCCACAAAGAGGATGATGACGGCGAAGATGAGCGAGACGGGGATCGCCGCCGCCACGATGAAGGTGGGGGTGATGCGGCGGAGAAAGATGAAGAGCATGAGCACGGCGAGTGCTCCGCCGAAGGCTCCCGCCTGCGTCAGGAGCTTCAGGACCTCGAGGATACCGTCGGACTGGTCCTGCCAGGTCCGGAACTGGACCCCCTCGAGGCCAGGCTGCCTCGAGATCTCCTCCATGGTGGCCTTCACCGCCCGGGAGACCTCCACGATGTTGGCGTCCGATTCCTTGTAGATCTGGGCCTGCCGGGCGTTCACCCCATTCTGCCGGAAGAAGAAGTCCCGCTCGGGGAAGTCATAGGTCACCTCGGCCACATCACCGAGCCGGACCCCGGCCGTGGTCAAGGGAAGTCGCTCGATGGCCTCCACGGAGGTGAGCTGCCCCTCCGCCCGGATCAGGAAGCGGGTGCCGTCCACCTCCAGCTCTCCGGCACTGTAGTCCTGGTTCCCCCGGCTCAGCGCCTGGGAGATCATGGCGATGGTGACGCCCTGGGCCCGCATCCGGTCCTGGTCCAGCTCGATGGCGACCTCACGGGACTCGAGCCCCGAGAACTCCACCTGGGCCACCCCCGAAACCTGGAGCAGGGCCGGCTCGATCCGCCGCTCCACGAGCTCGGTAAGTCGCGCCGGGTCCCCGTCCCATGACACGGCCGCGCGAAGGACCGGCTGCTCGTCGGACGAGAACCTGCGGATGTTGACCCGCTGGACGTCGGCAGGGAGGTCCCTCCGCACCTGTTCCACCCGCTCCCTCACCTCGAGAGATGCCAGGTCCATGTTGGTACCGGGCTGGAACTCCAGTTCGATCCGACCCTGTCGTGCGGATGCCGTGGCACGGATGGTCTCCAGTCGCCGCACCGTTCCCAGCGCTTCTTCCAGAGGACGGACGATCCGTCGCTCGACTTCGGCCGGCGAGGCATCGGGATACGGCACCGTCACCTGCAGGACCGGCCGCTCGAAGGACGGGAACATGTCCAGCGAGATTCGCGTGAGCGAAAGGAGACCCATGACCACCACGGTGACCACCAGCATGCCGGTGGTCACGGGGTTTCGAACGGAGAAGCGTGGGAGGGACATGTCGAACGACCTCGGGGATCAGTTCAGGGAGAGCAGGTGAATCAGGCGGGACCGGGAGCAGGCTCCCCCGACCGGGAGGACGCTGGTGACCCGGAGGACGTCGGCGCCATGGCCATGGCTTCCCGTCGTGCCCGCTCGCCCCGGATCTCGAACACCTGGTACAGGACGGGCACCACGATCAGGGTGAGCAGGGTGGACACGATGAGCCCACCGATGACGGGGATCGCCAGCGGGACGCGCAACTCGGCTCCCTCGCCGGGAATGAGGGCCAGGGGAAGGAGGCCCAGCACGGTGGTCAGGGTGGACATGAGAATGGGTCGCAGACGAACCCGCCCGGCCTCCACCACGGCCTCGTCCAGCGCCATTCCCTCTTCCCGGCGCAGGACGTTGATGAAGTCGACGAGGACAATGGCATTGTTCACCACGATCCCCACCAGCATGACCATCCCGATGAGCGCCACCACCGAGATGGTGTTCCCCGTGATCCAGAGGGCCGCCAGCGCTCCCGGAAGGGCAAGGGGCACCGACACCAGGATGACCCCCGGGAGCTTGAAGGATTCGAACTGGCTGGCCATGACCAGGTAGACCAGGAAGACGGCCAGAAGGAGCGCCAGCTGCATGGACTCCACCGACTGCTGCAGATCCCGGGACTGCCCGGCCACGGCAATGTTGATGTCGTCAGGGACCGGGACGTTCCGCATCTCGGTCTCGATCCGCGAGATGATCCCGGCCAGGTCCGTCCCTACCGGACGGGCCTCGACCAGGGCGACCCGGGAGCCGCCCCGCCGGACGATCTCCGCAGGACCGTCCTGGAAGCCCAGCTCCGCCACCGCCGAGAGCGCGATGCTCCCGCCTCCGCCCGGCACGTCGAGGCGAAGGTTGGCGAGGTCGGCCAGCGTCGCTCGCTGTTCTTCGCGTGCCCGAACGAGGACCGTCAGGTCGCGGTCCCGCTCGGTGAACTCCGTGGCGGGTGCCCCGCGGACCCGGGTCTGGATGGCCTCTGCCGCATCCCCTACCGTGAGGCCCAGCCGGGCCAGGCGCTCCCGGTCGAAGCGGATGGAAATCTCGGGGGTTCCCTGGCGGCGCTCTTCTTCCACACCCGTGACACCGGGCATGGCCCGAAGGGTGGCCCGCACGTCGGCGGCCACCTCGTTCAGGCCCCGGAGGTCGAAGCCGCGGACCTCCACTTCCACGGGCGCGTTGACGGTGAAGAGCTTGGGACGGTCCACCCGGACCTGGAGCCCGGGGAGATCCCCCAGGCGCTCCGTCATCCGGGCGGCCAGTCGGTCCTCATCGCGTGAGAGCCCTTCGAGGCGCACGAGCAGGGTCGCCGCATGGCGTTCCCGCTCCCCGGTCCGACCCAGCGTGCCGGCCCCACCCCGGACGCCCACGTTGGTGAAGATCTCCCGGGCCTCAGGGAACTCCCGCTCCAGGAGCGCCTCGGCCTGGCGGGCCAGCTCCTCCATCCGGAGGAGGCTCGTTCCCGGCGTGGCCTCGAGTTCCACCACCAGTTCCCCCTGCGAGAGCTCCGGCACAAGGGAGACGCCGATCCGGGGGAGCAGCAGTCCACCCGCGGCCAGCATGAGGACGGCCACGCCGACCACGATCACGGGTCGACGCAGCGAAGCCGAGAGGAGCCGGGGATAGCTGCGCTCCAGCCCCTGGTAGAGGCGATCAAAGCCGTCGACGAAGGCCCCGAACAGCCGGCCGGGCCCCTTCCCTGCCGTGCGACCGGCGCGGAGCACCGATCCGGTGCCCAGGGCGACGGCCTCGCCGATTCGCCCGGGCCGCTTCGACCCCGCCTCGGCGGCACCCATGCGGGCCTGCACCCCTCCCCCCCGCCCCGCCAGCATGGGGATCAGGGTCAGGGATACGACCAGGGAGGCGAGCAGAGCAAAGGACACCGTCCAGGCCTGGTCCCCGAAGAGCTGCCCGGCGATTCCCTCCACGAACACGATGGGGAGGAAGACCGCCACGGTGGTCAGGGTCGAGGCCACCACGGCCCGTCCCACCACCGAGGTTCCGTGCCGCGCCGCTTCGGCGGGCGAGGCTCCGCGATCCCGATCCCGGGCAATGGACTCCAGCACCACGATCGCGCTGTCCACCAGCATCCCGATGCCCAGGGCCAGCCCCCCCAGCGACATGATGTTCAGCGTGATGTCGCGCGAGAACATGAGGACGAAGGTGGCCACCACGGAAATGGGGATGGCCGTCACCACGATCAGCGTGGTGGGGATGTGCCGGAGGAAGAGGAGCAGCACCAGCATGGCGAAAAGACCGCCGAAGATGGCGGCCTTCCCCACGTCGTCCACCGCATTCTCGATGAAGGTGGCCTGGTCGCTGATGACCGTGGTGGTGATCCCGCGCGGGAGATCCGACTCCACGAGCTCGATTCGTTCCCGGATCAGGCGCGAGAGGGCGACGATGTTGGAGGTGGACTCACGGAGCACCGCGACTTCCACCGCTTCGTTCCCGTTCACCAGGGTCACGGTCTCCCGTTCCTGCGCCCCGCGCCGGACCGTGGCCACGTCGGAGAGGAGAATGGGCTCGCCGGCCGCCGTCCCCACCACCACGCGGAGCATCTCGTTCACGTCGGTGAACTCGTTGACGGTCCGCACCACGTACTGGGCATCCCCCTCCTCGAGGATGCCGCCGGCGAGGTTGATGTTCTCCGCCTCCAGCCGCCGGGCCACCTGGGCAAAGGGAATGCCCAGGTTCGCCAGGCGACCCTCGTCCACCTCCACCAGGATCTCCTCCTGGAGACCGCCGGTGACGCGCACCGCCGCCACCCCCTCCACGCCCTCGAGGGTCCGGCGCACCTGCTCCTCGGCGAGCCACCGGAGGGCGATGAGTTCCTGCCGATCCCCGGCGATGCGGGGATCCAGCGGGCGATCCGCCACGAGGGCGAAGCGGATCACCGGTTCGGAAGCGGGATCGTACCGGGCCAGGGTCGGACGACCTGCCGCCGGCGGGAGGTTGATCAGGTCGAGCCGCTCCCGGAGATCCAGGGCGGCGAAGTCCATGTCGGTTCCCCACCGGAACTGGATCGTGATGTCGGAGCGTCCCGGGCGGGACCGGGAGGTCACCTGCTGCACGCCCTGGACAATGGAGATGGCCTCCTCGATGGGGCGGGAAATCAGGTTCTCGATCTCCCGGGGGCCGACTCCGCCGTACTCGGTCTCGATGGACACCGTCGGGAACGACAGGTCCGGAAGGAGGTCCACCTGGAGGCGGGAAAAGGAAACCGCTCCGAAGACCAGCACCGCGATGAAGGCCATGGAGACCGCCACCGGGCGTGCTACCGAGAAGTCGACGACCTTCACGGGGTATCCCCGCCCGTTACCGGTTGGCCGTCACGCTGCATGACCCGCACAGGGGCCATGGGCCGGAGATTGTCCTGCCCCACAATGACCACGGTATCGCCGGGGGCGACTCCGGTACGGATCTCCACCTGGTCCCCGCGGGAGTACCCCAGGGTCACTTCCCGCTCCATGGCCACATTCTCCTGGATCACGAAGACCCGGGGAGCGGCGCCGTCCACCAGGACCGCGGTGCGGGGGAGGGTGATGCGGTCCTCCAGCGTCTCCGTAACCAGGTCCACATTCACGAACTGGCCTGGACGGAGCACCACACCACCCGTGTTGGCGGCGACCGTGACCGTCACCTGAACGGTCCCGCTCGATGCATCCACCACCGGGCGGATCCGCTCCACGCGGCCGCTGGCCACCGGGGCCGCCCCCTCCTGGATGATGACGCGGGCCAGCTGGCCCACCTGGACACGTGCGGCCTCCCGCTCGGGTACGGCTACCAGGGCCTCGAGACGGTCCAGGTCGGCGAGCCCGAAGGCCGCGGCGGCCGTGGTCACCTGCTGACCCCGCTCCACGTAGCGGTGCGTGATGGTGCCGGCAAAGGGGGCCCGGATCACGGCGTTTTCGACACGGAGGCGCGCCAGGCCAAGGTCCGCCTCGGCGACCCTGGCCTCGGATGCCAGGCGCTCCACCTCCTGCTCCGAGATCAGGTCCATGGCGGCCAGGGCCCGAGCCCTCTCCACCGCGTCCTTGGCGGACTGGGCACGGGCGTCGGACTGCTCCGCCTGGAGCACCCACTCGGCGTCATCCAGACGCGCCAGGGCCTGCCCCTCGGAGACCCGCGCCCCTTCCTGCACCATGATCTGGGCGAGGATCCCCCCCTGCTTGGGAAGAACGTCCACCTGCTCCCGGGCCCGAAGATTCGTGGAGCCGCGGAGCGTGACTTCGAGATCCCCGGGCTGGACCACCTGCACGGAAACCGGCGTGGCCCGGGCGGCGCCGCCGCCAGGGGGCCCACCCGCACCTGGAGGTCCCCCCCCCGGTGCTCTCGCCAAGGCTTCCCCAGCCCCATCGTCACTCCCCCCGCAGCCCGCGGCGAGGAGCGTTGTCGCTCCCGCCATGGCCGTCAACAGGAGGGTGCGTCCCCTCCGGTTCGACCTCCCGATCCAGTGTTTCATGCTCGCGTCCTCGACTATGTGAAGGTCCGGACGCCGAACGCGCCCGAGCCGCAAGATTCTTCAGGGGCGGAGAGACCCACCCACCAGTGATTCCAGCCCTGCCATGGCCCGCTGCATCTCGTACCGGGCGTTGATCTCGTCCCGCTCCGCCTGGGAGAGGTTCGTCTGTGCGTCGGCCACCTCGATGGATGAGGCAAGGCCCAGGCGGAACCGTTCCTGGGCGAGCCGAAGTTCGTCGGCGGCGGTGCTCCGGATCCTCACCTGCAGCTCCACCACCTGCTGCGAGGTCTCCACGTCGCGGACCGCCGTGGTCACTTCGGCCCGAAGGCGGAGTTCCTCGGCCCGGAGCTGCTCCCGGGCGTTGGAGGCGTCGAGTTCGGCCTGCTCCACGCTCCGTCGGCGCTGTCCCCCGGTGAAGACCGGGACGGAAAGCGACATGGAGAGGCTCAGGGGCTGCCGGCGGTAGCTGAACGGGAAGCCCGAGTTGTTCGCCTCCACCCGGTCCCGGATCTGGGCCTCGACGCTCGGAAGGGCCGGGTTGAGCACCGCGCAGTCCCGAGGGGGGTCCCCCAGCAGCTCCCGGATCCGATTGTCCTGGAGGCAGGCCGAGAACCGACCGGCCTGGGAACCCATCTCCTGGCTGATCAGCGGGTCCAGGTCACCGGCCACGAAGACCGACCCCGAAAACCCGGCCGAGAGGGACAGGTTCGGCAGGAAGGCCGTCCGGGCCGAACGCGCCCCGACCCGGGCGGCGTCCACGCCGGCGCGGGTCGCCCGAATGACCGGGTTTCCTTCGAGGGCGCGGACCAGGAGGGCCTCGGCGTCGAGGGCAGGGATGGCCTCATCAAAGGTGGTGGTCAGCGCCACATCCTCGGCCAGGGTCACCCCCAGGAGCCTCGCCAGGTTCAGCCGCGTCGCCCGGGCCTGGTTCCGGCCCTGGACAAGCTGGACCTCGGCCTGGCCCGCCTGGACCTCGGCCCGTCGGATGTCCAGGGGGGTGGCGACACCCACCTCCACCTGGGCCTCGGCCAGGCGTACGGTGAGCGCCGCCCGCTCCAGCGCCGTCTCCGACTGGGCCACCTGGGCGTCGGCCTGGAGCACCGAGAGGTATGCGTTCGTGACCTCGGCGCGGAGTCCCAGCGATGCACCCTCGACCCGGGCCCGGGCGGCGCTCGCCTCGGCCCTGGCCTGGCCCGGGCGCAGGAGGGTGGCCCCGTTCAGGGAATAGGACATGTTCACCGAGTACGACGAGTTGTAGAACTGGGGCTGATTCCCCAGCACCACCGAACCCGCCCGACGCTCCCCGGAGGCCTGGTAGCCGTAGGAGTTGGAGAGGTTCAGCGAGGGGAGGAAGTCCCCACGGGCGGCACGCTGCTGGCGGTCTGCGGTCTCGATCTGGGTGGACTGGACCCGGAAGTCCGGGTTGTTCCGCTCCGCCAGCTCGATGGCCTCCCCGAGCGAAAGTGCGGCCGGGCCCGGCTCGGTGGGGAGCTGTCCCACCAGAGGGGTTCCCGCAGAGAGACCGAGGAAAAGGAGGAGGATCGGCAGCGCGGAGATGGGGCGTGCCCGCCCCCTCTTGCCGATGATATCGTGTCGCATTCCAGAACCCACGGAAGACCTCGTGAACCTTTCACCGGCAAGCCGCACCCGGTGCTCAACATGGAAGGAGCCGCGGTTCGAACGCCCTCTCCGAATCGTCGGCTCCACGAAAAACCCGCCCCGAACGGAAAAGGTTCAGGGCATCCCTGCGGCCTTCGCCTGCCTTCACGGACGCCGCACCCCCGCCACGACGTCCTTCAGGTTCCCGCGGGAATCTCGAGGACGGGGTTCACGAAGGAAGATGCGCGGACCCCGGAAAACGTTAGGATCCTGCAAGCCTCGCCGGTGAGGATCTCGAGCCCGGCTGAGGATCTCGACCCCGACTCCGGGAGGCGCACATTCGGGGGGCGCAACGCCACCCGACCATCACCTCCAGGATCCGCCGGGCCCCGGAACGGGGTGGCCGGCAGCCCTGACCGAGGACGTTGTCAGGCGAAGCGGGAGGGGCGGGCTCGGTGGTGCGGGGTAGTCGCCTGCCAGAGAAAGGCGAGGCGTGCAGCCTCCGCATCCCGGAACAGCCCCGCCACGAAGCTCAGGGACACGGGGGTGCCGTCCTGACGGAAGCCGCTGGGCACCACCACCGCCGGATGCCCCGTGAGGTTCGTGGAGAGGAGGAGGTCCTGGGCGAAGGAGGGCGCGACGAGGACGTCGATCTCCTGGAAGAGACGGTCCATTTCCACCATCAGGAGAGACCGGGCGCGGTTGGCCTGGATGTACTCCACCGCCGGGATGAACCGGGCGGTCCGGAAGGTGTTGGGCCAGGCACCGGCACCCTGACTCACGAGGAGGTCGTCCCGCCGGCTCCGGGTCAGGTCGTCGAAGGCCGCGGCCGCCTCCGCCGTGAGAATGGACCGGAGGCTCCCCAGGGGAAGGGTGGAAGGGAGGCTCACGGGGGTCGGGTCCACGCCCAGCGCCCGGAGGGAAGCGAGGGCGGCCCGGTTCAGGTCGCCCTCCTCTCCCTCGGCCTCCCACGCCCCCTCAAGGATCCCCACCCTGAGCCCTTCGGGTACGACGGGGCCGCCGCCCCCACCCGGGACGAGGCGGCCGGCCAGGTCCGGCCCGTCCCACAGGAGCGAGGCCTCCCGAACCGTCGGATCCCGGTCGTCGGGTCCACGAATGGCTTCGAAGACCAGGACCGCGTCCTCCACCGACCGCGTGAGGGGGCCCAGCTTGTCCATGGACCAGGAGAGGGCCATGGCGCCGTGCCGGCTCACCGCCCCGAAGGTGGGCCGGAGCCCCGTGACCCCGCAGCGCGAAGCAGGCGAAACGATGGACCCCAGCGTCTCCGAGCCAATGGCGAAGGGGAGGAGGCCGGCCGCCACCGCCGAGGCCGACCCCGCCGAGGATCCGCTGGAACCCTGCTCCAGGTTCCAGGGGTTCCGTGTGCGTCCACCGAACCAGACGTCGCCCTGCGCCAATGCCCCCAGCGTCAGCTTGGCCACGAGGACCGCGCCGGCCTCGTCCAGGCGCCGGACCGCGGTAGCGTCCTCGTCGAGGCGCTGGTCCCGGTAGGGCATGGCGCCCCAGGTGGTGGGCGCCCCGGAGACCGCCAGCAGATCCTTGGCCCCCCAGGGGATGCCATGAAGCGGCCCCCGGTCCTCCCCCCGGGCCAGCGCGGCATCGGCGGCCTGGGCCTGGGCCATCGCCCGCTCGTCCAGCAGGGTCACGACGCACTCCAGCTCCGGGTCATGCCGCCGCAGCCGCTCCAGGGCCAGACGCGTCAACTGGACGCTGGTGACCCGGCCGGAACGAAGGAGAGCTCCGAGTTCCGGAATGGAAGCAAAGGCCAGGTCCCCCCTCTCGTCCGGATCCGGAAGGACGGTGGGCACCGACGGGGTGATGCGGCTGGGGCCCCCGGGGACGCGGGCCCCGGGCAGAAGGGGGTCGAAGTGCAGGGCAGGCGGAACCGCGTTGGGGATCTCCACCTCCCGAAGTGCCACGTAGCGTTCACGCTGGGTGCGAAGCCCCTGGAGCATCATCTCCCGCTGCTCGGGGGTGAAGGTCAGCCCCGCCAGGACCTCGGCCTCCCGGATCGTTGCCTCCGTGATCTCGGGCTCCGCCTCCACCCGGCCCCACAGCACCCCGGGAAAGAGCCCGGTCCCGGCCCCGGCGGCGGTGCAGAGGGCCAGGAAGTTGCGGCGATCAGGCCGGAAGCCGGGTTCGATGGTCATGGGAGATCCCTTCAGGCAGGTTTCGACGAGGTCGAAATGGGGGACGGAATGGACGCGGGCGAGCCCGGAGAACCAACGGCCCCGTGCTCGGTGACGTCGCCGGCGGAGGCGATCTCCTGCTCCAGCCGCCGGGCTCCATCCTGGAGCAGTTCCCAGCTCCGCGCCAGGTGTCGGGCCTCGGTCCGGAGGTTTCCGATGGAGAGGCGAAGTGCGATGCGTCCGTTGAGCCGGGTGTGGGAGAGGAAGACCTCACCGGTGTCGTTCACGGCGTGCATCAGCGCCATGTTCAGCGCATCCTGGGCCTCCGGCAGGAGGGTCGGGGACGTTCGCCGGAAGACCACCGTGGAAAAGGGGACCGGGGCCACCAGCTCCCACCCCTCCCCTTCCTCCACCTGAACCGCCAGGTCGCGGGCCAGGCGCACGTGCTCGCGGATCCGCTCGCGGATCCCCTCGGCCCCGAAGGCCCGCATGACGAACCAGAGCTTGAGGGCCCGGAAGCGCCTCCCCAGCGCCACCCCGTAGTCCATCAGGTTGATGCTCTCCCCCTGCTCCGGGGTCACCAGGTACTCGGGCACGAGGGAGAACGCCTGCTTCACGGTGCCCGGGTGGCGGGTGTAGAGAACGGAGCAGTCCACCGGTGTGAAGAGCCACTTGTGAGGATTGAAGACAATGGAGTCGGCTTCCTCCCACCCGGCAAAGAGGGGGCGGAGTTCCGGGACCGAGGCGGCGGCGCCGGCATAGGCCGCGTCCACGTGGAGCCAGAGGCCGTGGTCCCGGGCCACCCGGGCAATGGCGCGAACCGGATCCGGGCTGGTGGTGGAGGTGGTGCCCACGGTGGCCACCACGGCCACGGGGCGGATCCCCGCCGCCAGGTCCTCCTCGATGGCGGACCGGAGCGCCTCCGGGTCCATCCGGAAGACGTCATCCACCGGAATCTTCCGAACCCCCTCCAGCCCGAACCCCAGCGTGATGCCCGCCTTCTCGATGGAGGAATGAGCCTCCTGGGAGGCGTAGATGCGGCCTCGAGGGAGCCCGAAGAGTCCCGTCTCCCGGACCTCGGGGTAGGCCTGCTGCCGCGCCGCTGCCAGGGCTACGAGGGAGGAGCTGGAGGCCGTGTCCTGAATCACGCCGAAGTACGCCTCGGGGAGGCCCAGGAAGGCCCGGATCCACCCGAGAACGTGCTCCTCGAGCTCGGTTCCCGCCGGAGAACTCCTCCAGACCATGGCGTTGATGTTCAGCGTGGAGGCGAGCATTTCCCCCAGGATCCCCGGAGCCGATCCCGTAACCGCGAAGTAGCCGTGGAAGGAGGGGTGGTTCCAGTGGGTGATGCCCGGAACGATGAGGTCCTCGAAGTCCTGGAGGACCTGGGCCATGTCCTCGGCTTCCTCGGGGGCCGCGGCGGGGAGGGCGGCCTTCAGTTCCCCCGGGCGCACCCGGGCCAGCACCGGGTAGTGTTCCACGCCGGCCAGGTAGTCGGCCATCCAGTCCACCGCGGCGTGGGCCTGGACTCGGAAGTCCTCGGGGGGAAGGTCCCCGGTTGCAGCGCCCGCGGGGCGGGGGTCGATCTCGGTGCTCAGGGGCGGGAGGTCGGAAGGAGAAGGCGTGGAACGGGTGGACATGGAAGGGGGCCGAAGGGGAAAGGTGGGTGGGATGCGGAGGGGAAATGCGGAGGGGAAGGGTCAGCCCCTCTCGTCGACCAGGCGGCCGGAAGATCCGTTCCCGGGTCAGTTCCGGGGAAGGACCGGCTGTTGCTCGTCCTGGGGGCGCACATCGTCCAGTTCCTCCTGGAGGTGTGCGAGTTCGGACGTCAGTTCCTCGAGACGCTCCTCGCCCGGCACCTCCGACACGCCGGAGCCATGCAGGAGGTTGAAGAAGAGCGCGTCGATGTGGCCCACGTTGGCATGGGTCACCAGCTGGTCCACCACGCGGCTGACCCGCAGAAGTTCGCGGAGACCTACGCCGGCTCCAGGATCGGCGGGGGCTCCCTCCCGGAAAAGAAAGCGGAGGAGGATCTCCCGGAGCAGCTGGACTTCTTCCACCACATCGCCGGCCGCGAGACCCCGCAGAAAGGCCACATTCCCGTAGAGGGCGGCGATCTGGTGGACGAAGGGCTCCGCCTGATCCCGCCAGGGGCCCAGCGCCGGGGCAAGGGAGCGGGCCATGGCGTGGAGGAGGGCCTCGCGAAGCGCCTCGACGGGGCCATCTTCCCGATTGGACCGGGCCCGCAACTCCACGCTCCACCGCTGGGCCACATCCGTCGCACGGGCTTCAAGCCAGTGGCAGAGTTCGACTTCGCTGAGGTTTCCTGACACCAACCAGCCCTCCGATGGACGGACCGTGCACCGACCCTGGGCGAACCCTGGGCGGACCCTGGAACGCCGTCGAGGCCAGCGTCGGGTGACGCATCGACCGGCGGCGCTCTGCGAGCATCTTCAGAGCTTGAATCTACCCCGAACCGGGGGGCGAGGCACCCCCCCCGGGAGGGGCAGGCGGGGCAAGCGGGGGATCTGCCGGCGACGTGGAAGGCGGATCGACCGGCTCCCGGTCTCCCCGGGGGAGGGAGAGGTGGATGGTGGTGCCCCGGCCAACCGCGCTCTCGGCCCTTGCCGCTCCTCCCCACGACTCCACGAGCCTCCGTACGATGGCGAGTCCTAGCCCCGTTCCGGAACTGCGGGTGGAGAAATGGGGCTCGAAGACGCGGGGGAGGAGTTCCTCCGGGATGCCGACGCCGTCATCCACCACCTCGAGTTCGACGGATCCCTCGCCGGCCCGGGCCCGGATCTCGACCCGGCCTCCGTCGGGGAGGGCCGTGCGGGCATTCTCGAGGAGGTTCACCAGCACTTCCTTGAGTTCATCCCGACGAGCCCGCACCGGGGGCAGATCCGGATCCAGCACCGCCCCGAAGTCGATGATTCCGTTTCCGGCATCGTAAAGAACCAGCACCTCGCCGACCACCTGTTCGAGATCCACGACACCGGGCGGCGCCGAGGCCAGCGGCCCAGGAGCGGCAAAGCGCGAAAACGAGCTGGAAATGGCTGCCAGCCGGTCGATCTCGGCCAGGATTGCGGTCACGTTCCTCTCGAGGATCGCGTCGTAGTCCGGGCTACGATCCAGCCATGCCCGTCGAATGTGCTGGATGCCCAGCTTGATGGGGGTGAGGGGGTTCTTGACCTCGTGGGCGACCTGCTGCGCCATCTCTCCCCAGGCCAGGATGCGCTCCGTGCGGAGTTCGTCCGTCACGTCCTCCAGCGCGATCACCACACCGGAAGGGGACCCTCCTCCGGCGATGCGCCGCGCCCGGAACCGGATCCTGCGGCCGTCGAGCGTGAACTCGGCGGAGGCCTCGGCCACGCCGTCCCGCAGGAAGCCGGTGACCCACCGGGCCACCTCGCCGCGCCCGCTCCCCTCCAGCCCCACCTCCCGGATGGAGTGGCTCCGGGGAAGCCGAATCCCGAGAAGAGCCTCGGCCCTGGGGTTGGCCAGGGTCACCCGACCCAGGGGGTCGACGGCAATGACCCCGGTGGCCACCTCCTCCACGATGGCCCGTGTTCGCCGGGAGCTCCGCACCAGGGCTCGTCGCGTCCGCGCCAGGCGGTCCACCATGCGATTGAAGGCCTCGAACACGGCGCCAAACTCGTCGGTGCGGTCCGAGGGGAGATGCACCCCCATGTTTCCCGACCCGACCCGCTCCGACGCCACCTGAAGGGTCTGGATCGGCCGGGCCAGCGCACGACCCACGAGGAGGGCGAGGAGAACCGAGAGCCCGGCCCCCAGGAGCAGGGTGAACGCCAGGAGATCGGCCACCTCCCGCTGGCGGACGGCCGTGGCGCCGGCCTGGAGCGCGGCCGGTGCCGCAAGCACGCGCCCTCCGGGGATGCGTCGGTAGGCCACCACGTAGTCCAGCCCGCCCAGCGAAGCCGTGGTGGTCGTCAGGATCTCCGACCCCGACGAGATGGTCCGGTGCACGGCGGGAGGGAGCCATCCCTGGTACAGCCCCAGTTCCACCAGCTCCCGCTGCGATCCCCCGACCAGCTGTCCTCCCTCGTAGAGCAGAAGGTCCGAGCCGACCCGCGCCGCCAGGAGATCCATGGCCTCGTCCGTGTCGGTAAAGCCGGCGGCGGCGTCTTCGGCGGCCCGGGCGGCCAGGGCCTCCGCCGTCCGGAAGGAGGCCGAGGACAGCGTCCGGTAGGCCAGCATCCCGAAGAGGACGGTGGGGAGCAGGAAGAAGGCGAAGAGCGCCAGGGTGACCCTCCCCCGGAAGGAGCCGACGACCGCGTAGCCACGACGCCAGGGAAGGCGGGTGGGCGCAGCCAGGCGGCGCCCCAGAAACCAGAGCAGCAGAAGACTCCCCACCGAGGCCATGAGCAGGAGTGCCCCACGGGCCATCACCAGGAGGGGCCTCGGAAGGAGCACGGCGTACTGCGCCAGGTAGACCTGGTCAGGAAAGGCGAGGGCGGTCTCTCCCCGCCACCCGTCCTCGGTCAGAATCCAGCGTACCTCATCCTCGGTCCAGGTGGCTTCAGGGGTCCCCGCACGGGCCCCCGCATCCAGCCCCGCATCCAGGAACAGGGGGGTGTCTCCGGGCATCAGGGGAATGAGGGAGACGGGGTCGGGATCAAAGCGGGCGGGAGAGAAGAGGGGCCCCAGGGGGGAGTCCCCGGCGAACCCTCGGCGGGGAGGCACCACGGCGGTCAGGGTGGCCCCCCGGGCCAGAGGGGCCGCCACGACGTAGTGGGCTTCGGCCATTGCGGTGCGCACGAGCCGAACCTCTCCTTCGATGAGGGCCGCCATGCGCAGATCGGGAGGGATGGGCGGGCGCGGCGTGGCCACGCCGATCCTGAGTTCCTCCTGGGCAAAGCCGTCCGGGGACCACCAGGTCAGCCAGACGGGCACCCCCTCCCGGGCCAAGCCGCTCTCGGCCCAGGCTCCGTAGAGGACCTCCACGGGGTTCCGGTCGACCAGCGAGAGATCCCGGGCCTCCTCCCCCGTGCGAAGGAGGAGGAACTCGAGGAAGGGATCGGGGCGCGTCCCCAGGCGCTCGATCCGGTCCTCCGCCTCCGCGATGCGGGCTTCCACCCGCCCACCCCAGGCCCACGGGAGCACGAGGGTCGCGCTGAGGATCCCGATGGCCGTCCAGCGGAGAATGGATCCCCCGAAGGCCTCCTCCCGACCCGCGGCCCGGAGCAGCGCCAGAAGGGGCAGCCCCCACAGGAGGACGAGCCATGCAGGGAACGTGGCAGCACCACGCACGAGCCAGGCGGCGAGTACGGCCAGGAAGAGAGACGACCCGACGGCCACCGCCACCCAGTGCCGGGGCGCCCGCCCGTCGACGCGGCGCCCAACCCGGACGGCCAGCGAAAACGCCAGGGCGACCAGGAGAAAGGGGGCTCCCTGGTAGAGGGCCCATAGCGCCTCGGGGCCGGCCAGGAGGTCTCGGGATGTTCCCCGTTCCACCAGGCCGAGGATCGCTGCCGCCGCGCTGACTCCCACGACGGCAGCCAGGGGTCCGGGGAGATGAAAGGGCCGCGCCCGGTGACCCGGGGGGCTGAAGCCAAGGAGAAGAATGCCGGCGCCCGCCAGCACCAGGAGGTCGCCCAGGGTCAGGAGCAGGGGTCCGGGAAGGAGGAGGTCCGCCGGCGAAAAGATCCGCGGGTCCCCCCACAGGCGCCCCAGGGGGAGGAGGACCAGGAGGCCCACCAGCCCGGCGGCGGCCACGAGCCCCCCCCCACGGGCCTGCCGGGTTGCCCGCGCCACCACCACCCAGAGCGCCAGCAGCAGCAGGACGACCAGCCCCTGCCAGCGCATGATCGCCCGGTCCCGGACCTCCGCCTCGGATGCGGGGACGACGGCGACCGAGAAGAGGATTTCCCGCTCCCAGGTGAGCCCCCAGGCAACCTCGCCCTCGACCCGATCCTCCCGTCCCACCTGGATCCGGGCCCCGGACCGTGCATGGAAGCGGGAAACGAAGTCGTCCGACGCCCCCTCCAGGGTGGCGGGAAGGTCCGAACGAAGGAGGCTCATGGCCACCGCCGTCCCCGTCCCCTCCGGAAGCGGACGCGTGACGTAGAGGTAGCCGAAGAGCGCCGACTCGTCGTAGAGGTAGGGGGAAAGCCCGAGCCGGGCACTGCGGGGCACCGGACCCTGGTGGCTCCCCTCCCAGGCCAGCAGTTCGCCTCCCGGACCGAAGACCGCCAGCGCGTCCACCCCGCCGGTGAGGAGGTCCGGCGGGAGCGCCCCCCGGGGCAGCGGGGAACCGGGGTCGTGGCGGCCGACCAGGCGGGCGGCCGCTTCCTCCCCCGCTGTCAGAAGGCGGTCCAGCTCGTCGGCCAGTTCCTCCCGCACCTGGACCTCGCGCATCCGCGCTCGATCGTCCCAGGTCGCCGAGATGCGGGAGGTGTGCACCTCGGCTCCGATCCCGGCCAGAATCGCGCCCCCCAGCACGACGGCACCCCAGGAGGGCCATCGACCCGCCCGCCCCGAGGCTCCGGACCGGTGCGCAGCGACCGCGGCGGCGACAAGGAGAAAGGTGGCCACGCCCAGGGCCCACACCCCACCCACCCCGATCCAGAGGGCCACGAAGAGTGCACCCCCAAGGAGGGGAAGCGCGGGAAGGGGGAGGGGAATCACGAGTCGGGGTGCGCCTCGGCACGGGTTGCGCCCATGGGACAGGGCGGGGAGATTGCGAAGATCGAGTGGGGGCACCGCCGGGGAGCACTCGGCGCCAGGGACCAGCCGCGTGTTCTCCCGTGTATGGGTGAAGGGGTGGGGATCGAGGAAACGGGGGCGCATGCCTGCGCGTAGAGTACCATGGGCCCGAGGCTCCGGTCCATGCCGTGGTCCAGGCCGTGGTCCATGCCGGGGTCCATGCCGGGGTCCTTGCCGGGGTCCTGGCATCCTCGCGGAAGGATCCACACCGCCACTCCTCCCCTCCCCTCCCGCTCTTCCAACCCCTTCTCCACGAGAACTCCACCATGCTTCGATCCACCCTCTCGCTTCTTGCCGCCGGTCTTCTCCTGTCCGCCGCCGCCCAGGAAGGAGCCGCCCAGGGCGTCACCGTCGACCAGGGGACCTTCCGGATCCTTTCGGAAGGCACCGAAGTGGGAACGGAGGAGTTCGTCATCCGCCGGGCTGGAAGTGGTGCGGACCAGCAGGTGATCGCCACGGCCGAGATCCAGCTCCGGGTTCCGGAGGGGAACACCAGCCTGGTCCCCCTGCTCCAGGCCACGGGTGGGGACATGGCCGTGTCCGCCTACCAGATCAAGGTGTCGGGAGCGACCCAGGAAGAGGTGATGATGGAGCTGGGCGCAGGCCGGTACCTGAGCAGGGTCCGATCCGAGCGTGGGGAGCGGGAGCGCGAGTATCGGGCCGCCACGGGGACCATCCTGCTGGACCCCGGCGTGGCCCACCAGTACTACTTTCTGGCGGCCCGCCTTTCCAATGGGTCGGCCACCATCCCCGCCATCTCTCCCCGGGAGGGCCGCCAGTTCGAACTCCGGGTCACCACTGTGGCCACCGCCACCACCGTGACCCTTGTGGAGGGATCGGTGCAGGGACGCCATCTGCGGATCGAGGGTGACGGGCGCGTGCGCGAACTCTGGCTGGACGCGTCGGACCGGGTCCTGCGGGTCGAAGATCCGGATCGGGGGTACACGGCCATTCGGCTGCGGGCGCCCTGAAGATTTTTCACCCTCCGCTGCGTAGGGGGAGGGAAGGACGGATGACGGTCAATGGATGCGGGGGGATCGCCCTGCGCCATGGCCCTGAACCTAGACCAGGTGGAGTACATGACGGGGATGCGGAAGCTGGGGATCGGGGTCGGGGTGATCATCGTCATCGGTCTCGCGGGATGGCTGGCGGTTCGGGGGGCCCGCGACCGCCCCGTGGAGGTCCGGACCGAGGTGGTGGAGACCCGAGACCTTGCGGCCACCATCACCGCCACCGGGAGCGTGCGCCCTCGACGCCAGGTGAACATTTCCTCCGACGTCATGGGTCGGGTGGTGGAGCTCAACGTGGAGGAGGGCGATGAGGTGGAGCGGGACATGCTCCTGCTCCGCATCGACCCCACGGCCTCCCAGGCCCAGGTATCCCGGGCCGAAGCCGCCCTTTCCCAGTCTCAGTCCCAGGTAGCCCAGGCCCGGGCCAACATGGTCCAGGCCCAGCGGGACCTGGAGCGACTGGAAACCCTCCGGGTACGGGATCCGAACCTGGTGAGTGGCCAGGCCCTGGAGGAGGCCCAGACCCGGGTCCAGGTCCAGGAGTCTACCCTCCGGTCCGCGGAGTTCGGCGCCGCACAGGCCCGGGCGCAACTGGAGGAGGCCCAGGAGCAGCGCTCCCGCACCACCATCACCGCCCCCATCTCGGGGCGGGTCACCCGCCTCAACATCGAGGAGGGAGAAACCGCGGTGGTGGGGACCATGAACAACCCGGGGAGCCTCCTCCTCACGGTCAGCGACCTCTCCGTCATCGAGGCCGTCCTCACCGTCGACGAGACCGATGTCCCCCGCATCTCGCTCGGGGATTCGGCGGTGGTGGAGATTGACGCCTTCCCCGGCCAGCCCTTCGCCGGCCGAGTTTCCCGGATCGGGAACTCGGCCATCCAGTCGGCGACGGGGCAGGCCCGGGCCTCGGTGGACTTCGAGGTCGTCCTCACGCTCCTGGATCCCCCTGCCACCCTCCGGCCCGACCTGTCGGCCACGGCGGACATCGTGGTGGAACGTCGGCCCGGAGCTCTCTCGGTCCCCATCATCGCCGTCACCGTCCGCGAGGATTCCGCGGCCGTCGGCCCGGCGGGCGGGACCCGCACCTCCGCGGAGGCAGCCCGCCGGAAGGAGGGCGTCTTCGTCGTGCGCGACGGGCGAGCCCACTGGACCCCGGTGGAACTGGGCATCACCGGGGAAGAGCACTTCGAGGTACGCTCCGGGCTGAACCGGGGGGACATCGTGGTCAGTGGCCCCTACCAGCTGATCCAGAACCTCACCGACGGTGCGGCCGTGAGCACGCAGTCGTCCGCGAACCCGGCCACGGAATGAATCGCCCCCTGGCCCGCGGCCGCGGTCGCGGCCCCGCGGCCTCCTTCGCCTTCGCCGCCCCCTTCGCCTCGCCCTGATCCCGGTTCATGCACCTCCACGAGGGAATCCGGCTCGCGCTGATGCAGCTGCGCCAGGAGAAGCTGAAGAGCGCCTTCAGCCTCATTGGCGTCATCATCGGCGTCATGTTCCTCATCGTGGTGGTCAGCGTCGTCGAGGGGATGGACCGCTACATCCAGGAGGACTTCGCCCAGGAAGTCTTCGGGGTCAACACGGTGCAGGTCCGAAGAACCCCGTCGGTCCAGGTCAACGTCTCGGGACAGCAGCGTCGGGACCTTGCCCGGCGCCCCCGCACCAGCCTCGCCGACGCGGAAGCCATCCAGCGCAACCTTTCGGTGCCGGGCCGGGTGGGCGTGGAAACGTCCGCCTCTACGGACATCCGCACCGACGCCGGACGGGTGGCGAGCGGGGTCCAGTTGACCGCCATGTCGGAAGAGATCCTCACGATCCGGACGCTCCGGGTGGAAGAGGGTCGTCCGTTCTCGGCTCAGGAGGCGGCCCGGGGCGTCCCGGTGGCCATCCTGGGCATGAGCGTGGCGGAGGCCCTCTTTCCCGACGGCATCGTGCTGGGGGAGCGGGTTCGCATCCGGGGATTCCCCTACCGGGTGGTGGGGGTTCTCGAGGACCAGGGGTCGGTGCTCGGCGTTCCCCTGAACAACCGGGTCCTGATCCCCGATCGGTCCCGTGCCGGGCGCATCCTCCCCGAGCGGGGCGCCGTGGGGAACATCATCCTCCAGGTGGACAACCCGGCCCACCTCGCCGTCGCCATGATGGACGCCGAGGCCGCCCTCCGGGTGCACCGACGCCTGCGCCCCACGGAGCCCAACAACTTCGAACTCGAGACCGCCGAGTCCTCCCTCGCCTTCTGGGACCGGATCTCCACGATCCTCTTCGTGGCCCTCCCCGCGCTGGTGGGGATCTCGCTGGTGGTGGGCGGGATCGTGATCATGAACATCATGCTGGTCTCCGTGATGGAGCGGACCCGGGAGATCGGCATCCGCAAGGCCCTGGGTGCCCGCCGCAGGGACATCGTGGGGCAGTTCCTGGTGGAAGCCACCACGCTTTCGGCGGCCGGGGCCATCCTGGGCGTGGCCATCGGCGTGGCGCTGGCGGCCCTGGTCCGGGCATTCACCCCGCTCCCCGCCGCCGTCGCCCCCCAGTGGGTGCTTCTGAGCGTGGTGCTGGGGATGTCGGTCGGCGTCCTGGCCGGCGTCTACCCCGCCATCCGCGCGTCCGCCATGGACCCCGTGGTGGCCCTGAGCCATGAGTAGCTCCCCGGAAACACGCCGCAGTCCCCCCGGGAGAGACCACGCCGGGAGAGACCACGCCGGGAGAGGGCACCTTCGGGAGCCGTCGAAGGCACAGCTCCTGGGCCGCTTCCTCTTCGGAGCCCGGGAGGGGGTGAGGATCGCCCTGGACTCCATCCGGGCCAATCCCTTTCGGTCGGGGCTCACCGTGCTCGGGGTGGGGATCGGGGTCTGCGTGGTGGTGCTCATGGCCGGCCTCATTTCCGGGATCCGGGGATCCATCCAGGAGGGGATCGAGGCGTCGGGACCCCGGAATTTCATGGTCATGACCTTCGACCCGGACGAGATTCAGCTCGTTGGGGACGGCTCCACGCCGGAGTGGCTTCGGCGTCCCCCCTTCACCCCGGCGGAGGCCGCCCGCGTGGCCCGCGTGGACGGGGTGGACGAGGTCCTGGTCTCCCATGCGCTCAGCGACCCCGCAAGCCAGGAAGGAGGCGCCACCTTCCGCCTGGGCAGCGTGGAGGTGAGTGGCGTCCCGACCCGCGGCCAGAGCCGGGGGTGGGCGGTCCCCCTGGGGGTGGAGTTCCTCGAGGGGCGGGATTTCGTGGATGCGGAGTTCTCCGACGCCCGGCCCGTGGCCCTCCTCTCCCGTCGGCTGGCCGAGGATCTGATCGGAGGCGAGACGGGCAACAGGGTGGGCACCCGGGTCCACCTGAGGGCCGGGCCATCGGGCGGCCTTCCGGTCACGGTCATCGGCGTCTTCGAGCCGGCGGACCAGCCCTTCGGCGAGGGATCGCCCTACCTGGCCGTGATCCCCGAGACCACGGCAACGCGGCGGTTCAAGGCCGCCCCGAATGTCGGCGAAATCACGGTGGTTCCGGCGGCGGACCGGGACCCCTTCGAGGTGGAGGACGGCGTGGTGGGGGCCCTCCGTACCCTGCGGGGGCTCCAGCCCGGAGAGGCCAACAATTTTTCCATTGTCCGTGCCACCCAGCTCCTGGAGCTCTTCGACCGGTTCACCGCCGTCTTCTTCATCGTCATGATCGCTCTTTCCTCGGTGGGGCTCCTTGTGGGGGGCGTTGGCGTGGTCGGGATGATGATGATCTCGGTCACCGAGCGGACCCGCGAGATCGGCGTCCGAAAGGCCCTGGGTGCCACCCGGGGCGAGATCCTCTGGCAGTTCCTGGTGGAGGCCGGCGTCCTCACCCTCCTTGGCGGTGCCACAGGCCTCCTTCTCGGCGGGGGCCTGGCGGCCCTGGTGGCCTGGATCTCCCCGGTTCCCGCTTCCATTCCCCTCTGGTCGGTGGCCGTATCGCTGCTGGCTGCGGCCGTCACCGGCATGCTCTTCGGTCTCGTCCCCGCACTTCGAGCTGCCCGGATGGCGCCGGTGGACGCCCTTCGCCACGAATGACCCTTCCACGAATGACCCCTCGCCACCAATGCCCCCCCGCCACGAACGAATCCCGGAGTCCCGATCGTGACCGCTTCGTCGCCTGAGCTGGATGTCCTCGCCGTCTTCGCCCACCCCGATGATGCGGAGCTTCTCTGCGGCGGGGCACTGGCCGCAGGCGTGGACCGAGGGGAGCAGGTCGGGATCCTGGACCTGACCCGGGGGGAAACCGGAAGCAGGGGCACGCCCGAACTCCGGGCCCGGGAAGCTGCCGCGGCCGCGGAGATCCTGGGCGTGGCCGTGCGCCGGAACGCGGGGCTCCCTGACGGAGCACTCGAGGACAGCCCCGGGGCCCGCCGCCACCTGGCCGGACTCCTGCGGGACCTGCGGCCCCGGGTGGTGGTCACCCACTGGAGGGAGGGCCGGCACCCGGATCATCGGGCCGCCTCCGCCCTGGTCACCTCGGCCTGTTTCCTGGCCGGTCTCCGCAACCTGGACGCAGAGGGAACGCCCTTTCGTCCCCTCAAGGTGGTCTACGCCACCGCCTTCCGTGAGGACGCGCCGCCCCCGACGCTGGTCGTGGATGTGACCGCCGTGGTGGAGCGGAAAATGGCCGCCCTGGCCTGCTACGCCTCCCAGTTCGAGGGGAACGCCGCGGCCGGAGAGGTGCTGCCTGGAGGGGACCGCCCCCTCTTCGACCAGATTCGCGCCCACCTGGCGGTGGACGGGTCGAGGATCCGGGTCCGGGCCGGAGAACCGTTCCTTACCGCCGAGACAACCGCCGCACCCTCCCTGGGCGCGCTGGGGGTCGCGACCTTCTGACCCGATGACCCGGTGACCCGGGGACTTCGTGGACCTCGGACCCCGCCGAGGCGGGGATCACCCCTGCCCCGACCCGTTGGGTACCTCCCCCTCGCAGGCCACCTCCACCAGGAGCCGGCGCCAGCTGGGCGTGTCGGCCCCCGACACCCGGAGGACCCGGGCCCTGGCGACGCCGCCCTGGAGGAGCCAGGGCGCGAGCCAGTCCCCGATCTCGATGGGCAGGTACCCCACCGGCTCACCGGTGGGAAGATGCACCCAGACCCGGGGCTCCTCCTCCACCGGGGGGTCGGGGATGAGCACCACCTCGTCCCCCGTCCCGAGGTGCGACAGCGCCAGGGCCCGTTCGGCGAAAACCGTCCCGTGGACCGTGGACCGGAACCGGGCGGGCCGATCCTCGGGAAAGGGAGGGAGGCGGCGCCCCGAGACCTCGGGATGCGATGGGGATGCGGGTTTGTCGGGTTCGTGAGGGGTCATGGCGTACGGAGGTGGTTCGACGGAGGAGGATCCAGGGCTACATTACCCCCGGGCAGTCAAAGGTAGCACGCCGCACCCACGACGGGGGTAGCGTTCTTCCGGCGTCCCGCCCCCCTCTCCCGGATGCATCCTCGATCCGTCCCGCTCCCGATCCGTCGCCCTGCCGCGTGCCCTCCACCACCGCTGACCGCATCTACCTGGACCACGCCGCCTCCACCTCGGTCCGCCCCGAGGTGATGGAGGCCATGGTGCGGACCCTTGCCGAGACGCCGGGAAACCCGTCATCCCCCCACCGGGAGGGCCGCGCGGCCCGACGCGTCCTCGAGGGTGCGCGCGCGAGGGTGGCGGCAGCCCTGGGGGTGGATCCTTCGCACGTGATCTTCACCCGCGGAGGCACCGAATCCGACAACCTGGCCATCCTCGGTCGCGCTCGCGCAGAGCCCCGGGGAGCGGTGGTGATCTCGGCACTGGAGCACTCGGCCGTTCGGGAGCCTGCCCTCCGCCTGCAGGCGGAGGGGCGGCCGCTGGTCGTCCTCCCCTTTCACCCGAGTGGGGCCCCGGACCTCGAGGCTCTGATGGCGGCCACGGAGGCCTCTCCTCCGCCCGCGCTCCTCTCGGTCCAGGCCGTGAACTCCGAGACGGGCCTCGTTCTGGACGTCGACGCGGTGCTGGAGCAGGCCGCAACCCGGGGGATTCCCGTCCACATGGACGCGGTGCAGGCGCTCGGCCGTCTCCCCCTCTCCGGGACGCCCGCTCTTCTCACCCTCTCGGCTCACAAGGTCGGCGGCCCCCGGGGGTTCGGGGTCCTGGTCCGCGACCCGGCCGTGGCGTTGATGCCGCTGCAGCTCGGCGGGAGCCAGGAGCGTGGACTCCGCCCCGGCACAGAGGACGTGGCCGGGGCCGTGGGAGGCGCGCTCGCCGTCGAGCTGGCGGTGGCGGAGCAGGCCACGGAAACCCCCCGTCTCGAAGCCCTCCGCAGCTGGCTCGAGGCGGCGCTGGTGGAGGAGGTCCCGGAACTGCGCGTTCACGGCCGCGAGGGGCGGCGGGCCCCCCACATCCTGAGCGTGGGGCTCCCGGGCGTACCTCGGGACCTGCTACCCGGGGCTCTGGACCTGGAGGGGGTCGCGGCGTCGGCGGGGTCGGCCTGCCGAAGCGGAGCCTCGGAGCCCAGCCCCGTCCTCGTCGCCCTCTACGGGGGGGAGGCCGCGGGCGTGGCTCCGGTTCGGTTCTCCCTCGGACGAACCACCACGCGGTCCGAGGTGGAGGCGGCGCTTCCACGGATCCTTCAGGTGCTCCAACGAGTACGTACCGGGTTCACCCCTCCCCATGGTCCGCCGACCCCCGCCTGAACAAGGCCGTCTCGACCGCCCGTCATGCCCACCTCCATTCCGCTCCAGCCCTCGACCCCACCCCGCCCCGCTTCCCTGCCCTCGGCCGGGGTGCCGCAGCGGCGGGAGCGCGTCCTCGTGGCCATGTCGGGAGGCGTGGACTCGTCCGTTGCGGCGGCCCTCCTGGTGGAGGCCGGGCACGAGGTCGTGGGTGTGACCATGAAGACCTTCTGCTACGACGAGAACCAGGGTCCCACGCGGACGTGCTGTGGGCTTGACGGGATCCTGGATGCGAAGCAGGTGGCGGAGCGCCTCGGCATCGCCCACTACGTGTTCGACGTGGAAGAGGAATTCACGAGGGACGTCATTGACGACTTCGTGGCCGAGTACGCGCAGGGGCGCACGCCGAATCCGTGCGTCCGGTGCAACTCCACCACGAAGATCCGGGACCTGATGATGCGAGGCCGTGCCCTGGGATGCGACGCCATCGCCACCGGGCATTACGTTCGCATCGAGCACCCGCCAGAAGGCCCGCCGCGTCTTCACCGGGGGGCGGACGCCGAGAAGGACCAGGCGTACTTCCTGTGGGGGCTCCCCCGCGAACTCCTCCCCCAGCTCCGGTTTCCCCTGGGGGCGCTGACCAAGTCCCAGGTCCGTGACCTGGCCCGGGAGAGGGGGCTCGTCACAGCGGAAAAGCCCGAGTCCCAGGAGATCTGCTTCGTGCCCACCGGCGACTACCGGGGGTTCCTGGCGAAGCGCCTCGCCCCCCGGCATCCCGCCCTGGAGCCCGGCCCCATCGTGACCCTCGATGGGGAGCGCGTGGGGGAACATCGGGGCTACGCGGGCTTCACCGTGGGGCAGCGACGCGGGCTCGGCGGGGGTTTCTCCGAGCGCCTCTTCGTGGTCGAGGTGCGCCCGGAGACCCGGGAGGTGGTGGTGGGACCCCGGGAGGCTCTGGATGCCGCCGGGATGGTCGTGGAGGAGGTCCACTGGCTCGGCGACCTGCCCGGGGATCCGGGAAGCCCCGAAGGCGTGGCCGTCGGAGTGCAGATCCGTCACCGCGCAGGCAGCGTGCCCGGTCGGCTTTTTCTGGACCACGAACGTCCGAGGCCGACGGAGGCTCCGGGGGAATCGGAGGCTCCCGGGGAATCGGGGGCACCGGGGGCATCGGGGGCATCGGCCATGGATTCGAACGGACCACCGTCCCGGGTCCGGATCCGGTTCGACACCCCGCAGCCGGCCGTCACGCCAGGGCAGTCGGCGGTGTTCTTCCAGAAGGATCAGGTGCTGGGTGGCGGCCGGATCAGTGCCGCAGGTTGCTGACCCGGGCGAAGGTCTCCATGGCCTCACGGGCCTCGTCATTCAGGTCCTCCGGGACGTTGACGGTGACTTCCACGTACTGATTTCCCGTCCGGTCTCCCTTCTTGACACCCTGATCCCGGATGCGAAAGCGAGTACCACCCTGGGTTCCCGGGGGAATCCTGAGGACCACCTGCTTTCCTCCCACGGTCCGGACCCGGACCCGGGAGCCGAGCGTCGCCTGCGCCAGGTTGAGCGGGACGGTCACGTGGATGTCGAGGCCCTCTCGACGGAAGAATCGATGGGGTTTGACCTGGAAGACGAGGATCACGTCGCCGGGTGCACCTCCGGCGGCGCCTCGCTCGCCCTGTCCGGCGAGGCGGAGCCGGGACCCCGTCTCTACGCCAGGGGGCACGGTGACCTGAAGCTTCCGCACCTGCCGGACCGACCCTGAGCCCTGGCACGACGGGCACGGTTTCTCCGGGACACGGCCCCGTCCCATGCAGGCCGGACAGGGGCGGTTCACCGCGAACCCTCCCTGCCCGAAGGACACGGTGCCGGACCCCCGGCATTCGTCGCACCGTTCAAGGGCGGACCCCGGCGCCGCCCCGCTCCCTGTGCAGGTGGCGCAGGTATCCGTGATGGGGATCTGGAGGCCGATCTTCCCCCCGGCGACCGAGGTCTCGAACGAAATCTCCGCCTGGACCTCGATGTCGCTACCGGGCGTCGGGCCCTCCCGGGTCCCGGCTCCGCCGGCGGCGCGCCGGCTCCCCCGGTCAAAGAGGGTGGAGAAGAGGTCGCCGAGCCCCCCGAGCCCCCCCAGGTCCTCGAAAGAGAAGTCCTCGGTTGCCCCGCCGGCACCGGGACGCGACCCCGCTTCGGGGGGGCGGCGTCGGCCTGGACGGCTCCCTCCAGCCCCCGGAAAGCCGAACGCGCCCAGCTTCCGCATTCGGTCGTACTGCTTGCGCTTCTCTTCGTTGGAGAGCACCCCGTAGGCCTCCCCCACCTCCTTGAAGCGTTCCGCCGCTGCCGGATCGCCCTGGTTGGCATCCGGATGAAACTGCTTCGCCAGCTTGCGGTAGGCCTTCCGGATCGCCGCGTTATCGGCATTCTCCGGGACCCCCAGTGTCCGGTAGTAGTCCTTGCCTTGTCCGTTCATTCACGTTCTCCCGGTTGCCGGCCCTCCCTGGTGTGACCGATCCCGCAAAGAGGCGATCACGATGCGCGTCGTCCGGGCGTCAGTCCACCTTCCGGACGGCCACGCGAGCCGGGCGAACCAGATGCCCCTTGAACACCACGCCGCGCTGGAAAACCTGGTCCACCCGGTCATCTTCCTCCGGATCCACCACCGGGACGCGGGCCACCGCTTCCATCCGCTCGGGATCGAACACTTCCCCCACGGGCTCGACGAGTTCAAGACCGGCCTCGGCCAGGACGCGCTGGAGCTTGCGATCCACCAGCTCTACGCCCTCGAGGACCGAGGCCACGGTGGCCTGGTCCGGGACGAGCTCGTGCATCCGCTGAAAATCGTCAAAGACGTCGAGGAGGGATCCGACCAGGGCCGCCTGGGCCCGTGAGCCGGAGGAAATCAGCTCCTCACGGGTCCGCTTCCGGTAGTTCTCGAATTCGGCCACCAGTCGAACGTGGCGGTCGTGGAGTTCCGCCAGCTCCGCCGCCAGGGGGTGCTGATCTCCCTCGCCGCCCCCGGAGGCCTCGTTCTCTTCGGAGTCCGACCGCACGCCAATGTCGGGATCCACGGACATCTCCCCTTCACCCCGCGACGTCCCCATCTCGTTGTGCCTCTTGTCGTGTTCCATTTCGTGTCTCGCTTCCTGGTCTGGCGTCCTGCGACTCGTGAATTCTCCCGAAAGGGGTCCCGCTTGGGTCGTCCCTCCCACGTCTCTCCTCACCCCTGGCCGAAATCGCCGCCCTCGCGGCGGAAACCGCCATGGCCAAGGGCTTCCTGGCGCACCCACTGGAGGGCGTACTGCACCGCTCGGCGGCGGATCTCGTCCCGGTTCCCGGGGAAGACGGCCTGCCGACTCCGGACATCGGCACCGGCACGGTCCAGACCGAACCAGACGGTGCCCACGGGCCGATGCTCCGACCCGCCGCCGGGACCCGCCACCCCGGTGATGGAGACGCCCACCTGAGCCCCCAGCCTCCGGCGGACCCCTGAGGCCATGGCTTCCGCCACCGGGGCGGATACGGCGCCGTGGTCAGAGAGAAGCTCGTCCGGAACCCCCAGGAGTTCGGTCTTTACCCGGTTGTGGTAGGCCATCACGCCCCCCAGGACCACGTCCGAGCTTCCCGGGACCGAAGTGAGCCGGGCGCCCAGCATCCCTCCCGTGCAACTCTCGGCCACCGCCAGTTGCCATCCGGCTTTGCGGCACGCCTTGAGGGTGGCGCCCTCGAGGGTGCTCTCCCGCCCCCCATAGCGCCACCGCGCAAGGACCGGATCCACGGCGTCGAGGGCCATGGCCAAACGCTCCGAAGCCGCCAACCCAACGGCCGAGAACCGGAGTTCCACCCCCTCTACGGCGGGACGATACCGGAGATTCACACCAGGGATGCCCTCCAGGCAGGCCTCCAGCTCCTGAGCAAGGCGCGACTCCGGGATCCCGGTGGTCCGGACGATCTCCACCACCGGCGGCGCGGGGCGGTCCGGGAAGTGGACATCCAGTCGTTCCATGACCGTGCCGGAGAAGATGGCCTTCATCTCGGCGGGCACGCCGGGAAGGAGGAAGACGCGGGCCCCGCCCGGTTGGGGAGGGAGTTCCAGTCCCGGAGCCGATCCCACGGGATTCGGCAGCACGCGGGCGCCACGGGGGACCCGGGCGATCCGGCGGTTGAGCGGGGGAAGCTCCGGGTAGCCCCGGGCCAGGAAGCGGGCCGTGAGAATCTCCAGCACCGCCGGATCTTCCTCGAGGTCAAGGTCGCGGTGCTTCGCCACGGCTTCGCGCGTCCGATCGTCCAGCGTCGGACCGAGGCCGCCGGTCACCACCAGGACCCCCCCCGACCCCCGGGCATCGGCGCGGGTCAGCGCCTCCCGGATCTCTGCCTCGTCGTCGCCCACGGACAGGATCTCCACCACCCGGAAGGAGGCGGCGGTGAGACCTTCGGCCAGCCACCGGGCGTTGGTATCGGCCCGATCCCCTACCAGGAGCTCGTCGCCGATGGTGAGAAGCACGGCGGGCGGGTGGCGGTCCACGCGGGTCGCCATGGGGTCGGTCACCGTGGGGCGGGTCGCCATGCGCGCAGCGCCTCTAGCCGTGCGCCGACCGGAAGACGTTCCGGTTCTGTGCCACGTATACGCCAAGCGAGTACACGGTGAGGAGGAGGGCGGCAAGCAGAGTCAGTCCCGTCACGGCGCCGTGAAACGCGGCCCAGGCCTCCCACGCCGGCATCCCTCCCCACCCCCTCTCCGCGGCCACCCGTACAAGGGCATACCAGAGGAGCAGGCTTCCGGAAAAGATGTTCTGGATGAACGCCTTGATCTTGCCCGATGCACCGGAGGCGATGACCGAGCCCCGTCGGGCTGCCCAGCTGCGGAGGACGGTCACGAGGAGCTCCCGGCCGAAAATCACCACCACCACCCAGAGGGGAAGCGCTCCCCACCAGGGGATCTGACCCAGCGGATCGGGCCCCTGCGAGACGACATAGAACGGGATGAAGGTGGAAACCAGGAGGAGCTTGTCAGCCAGGGGGTCGAGGAGCTTCCCCATGTTGGTGATCCACCCGTGCTTCCGGGCCAGGTAGCCGTCCCAGAGGTCGGAGACGGCCGCGGCCAGGAAGAGGAGGAAGGCCACGAAGAGATGGCCCGGATCTGGTGACAGGGCAAGGAGAAAGACACCGGGGCAGGCCAGGATGCGGGCCACGGTGATGGCGTTGGCCAGGTTGAGCCGCGAGGGAGGGGCCATGCGGGGGGCTCAGCTGAGCGTCTTGACGACGAGCTTGCTCACGGCACGAAGGGTTTCGAACACACCGGTTCCGTCGATGGCCACGGCCTCGAAGTCGGGTACCCCGCCCGGGTTCAGTTCCTGCCGGAGTGCCTCCAGGGGAAGCGCGCTGTCCAGGTCTCGCTTGTTGTACTGGATGGCAAAGGGGATCTGGTCCAGGTCGATCTTGTAGGAGGACAGATTCTCGTAGAGGTTGTGCATCGCCTCCACGTTGGCCTCGGCACGGTGAGCCTGGGAGTCGGCCACGAAGATGATGCCGTCCACTCCCTTCAGGATGAGCTTCCGGGAGGCATTGTAGTAGACCTGGCCCGGCACCGTGTAAAGCTGGAACCGTGTCTTGAACCCCCGGATCTCCCCGAGGTCCACGGGAAGGAAGTCGAAGAAGAGCGTCCGGTCGGTCTCGGTGGAAAGCGAGATCATCTTCCCCCGCGAGTCAGGATCGACCCGGGAGTGGATGTGCTCCAGGTTGGTGGTCTTGCCCCCGAGCCCGGTCCCGTAGTAGACGAGCTTGCAGGTGATTTCCCGGGATGCATAGTTGATCATGGACATCGTTCACACCCCTCCCCGGAAGATCTGGTCGATGCGGGAAGCCGCCTCGTCCGACCACCCTTCGGTCACCTGACTTCCCCCTGCGGTCTCATGCGCCTTCGCCTTCCCGACGAGCCGCTTCAGATCTGCCTGCAAAGCCGCCACCTTGTCCCCGCGTGGATGAGGCCGGACCCCCTGGCCCGGCAGCGTGTCATGAAGAGATGCCAGGATCCAGCCGTCCCCGAGCCCGGTCACCCGGACCGTGGTTCGGCCACCCTCCTGGGTCATCTCGGAAAACTCCTCCCCGCAGACCAGCGGGGCAAGCGAAGCGGCGGCGGCGGCCTGGGCGGAAACCAGCGAGACGAAGCTCTCCGCATCCACGCCGGCAACGTCTCCCGCCCACATGGATACCATTCCGGCGTCCGATACCACATACCCGGCGCGGGCGCCCTCGCCTTCGAGAAGACGATCGAGTTCTCCCCGGAGATCGGGGCGGGACTCGGGGCTCACGAGGCCAGGTCACCCGACGTCGGAGATCCCGACGGTGCGGGACGGAGCGGCGGCGTCGGGGCATGACCCGTGACCTCTTCGCTCATGCGCTCCATGACGACGCGGGCCCGATTGCGGAGAAGCCGGCGGGGCTCCCAGGCCAGGTAGTCCCGGAGGAGGTTCAGGTAGTCCACCGATCCCCCCTGTCGGGAAACATGCTCCAGGGCCGCCATGCGCCGAAGCGCCGAAGGGTGAAAGAGGTTCCGCTGCTGGCGATGGATCTGGTCACGGACCAGGAGCGCCGCCACCGTGCCGGCCACCCCCACTGCCGCTGCAGCGATCACCGTAACCCTCAGCCAGCGCTTTGCATCCGGTCCCATCTCCCTTCCCCCTCGTTCCAGAAACGACCAACCCGATCCCCCGGGGAACCAACCCCGGGACTCCTCTACCCTGACCTCAGAAGTCCAGGTCCTCCCCGATCCCTTCCCGACCACCGCCCCCTTGCGCTCCATGCACCTCGCGCCGGCCTGCCAGCGCCTCGGCCAGCGTGGAGCCATCCACGTATTCGAGGTCGCTCCCCACCGGAATCCCCCGAGCCAGGCGCGTGACCCGAACACCGAGGGGGCGAAGTACACCCTCAAGGTAGACTGCCGTCGCCTCGCCTTCAACGGATGGGCTGGTCGCGAGAATGACCTCCTCGATCCCTTCCGGCTCCACCCGGACCCGCTCCACGAGAGGCGCCACGTTCAGCGCCTCGGGCCCCACGCCGTCCAGCGGGGAGAGCCGACCTCCGAGAACATGGTACAATCCCCGGTAGCGGCCGGTGGTCTCGATGGACTGGACCTCGAAGGCTCCCTCCACGATGCAGACCACGGAGCGGTCCCGGGAAGGGTCACGGCAGATGGCGCAGACCTCCGCCTCGGCGAAGGTTCCGCAGAGCACGCAGGGGTGCACGCGGTCAGCCAGCGCCTCGATGGCACCCGCCAGCCGACGCGCCTCTTCCCGGCTTCCCCGGAGGAGGTGGTAGACGAGGCGGGTGGCCGTGCGGGGTCCGATCCCGGGAAGCCTTCCGAACTCCTTGACGAGCTGGTCCAGGGCGGACATGCGTGTGAGGTCAGAACCCCGGGATCTTGAAGGGAAGCGGAAGGCCTCCCGTGAGGCCACCCGCCGCCTGCTTCATCTCGGCCTCCTGGGCCTCCCGGGCCTTCTTCTGTGCTTCCCCGACGGCCGCCAGAACCAGGTCCTCCAGCATCTCCACATCGGCTCCATCCACCACGGACGGATCGATGGTGATGCGCTTGAGCTGGCCCTTGCCGTCCACCATGGCCGTGACCATCCCGCCCCCGGCTCCGGCCGTGACCTCCATCCTCTCCAGGGTTTCCTGTACCTCGTTCATCTTCGCCTGCATCTGCTGTCCCATCTGGAGCAGCCCGCGCATGTCCATGCTCAGCCTCGGTTGATTCGAAGGTTCATCCGTCCATGAATTCCAGGTCGAGGGTCTCGACGGCGACCCGCATCGCCGGCTCCCTCCCCAGAAGGTCTTCCATCCTGCCCTGTCGTACGGCTCCGGGAGAAATCCGGCTCCCTCCCGGGCCCGCCACCACCTCGGAGGAGAGCTCCACGAAGGTGAGTTCCACGGTCTGCCCCATCCGGAGGCGAAGGGCTTCCCTCAGGCGCTCCCGCACCTCAGGGTCCCGAAGCCGCTCCAGGGCAGGGCCGGGAGGAAGAGCCACCTCCAGTCCTCCCCGCACGCTTCGTGCCTGCGCCCCGTGGAGGAACGGCGACACCCCCGACGGAAGTCCCTCCCCGGACGCTACCAGCTCGCGCCAGGCCCCCACGACGTCGATCTCGGCGACGGAAGCCGCTGGCGCCGGGGTAGCCATCGACATGCCCCCATGGAGTGGATCCGACGGTGGCTTCGACGGCGGAACCGCCGCCGGTCCGGCCTTCGGCATCGCGGAACGCACGGGAGAGGCCGGGCTGGACAGAGGCGCAGGCGCCGGGTCTCGAGGAGGCGGGCCTGGGGGCGGGCCTGGAGGGAGTGGCGTCGGACCCGGGCGCTCCGATTCGGGAGGCGGAGGGCCCTCCCCGCCCAGGGCTCGAATCATGGCCTCGAGGTCCAGCGTTCGGTCGAGCCAGGCAAACCGCAGGAGGAGAAGCTCCAGCAGGACCCTGGGCTGCTGGGTCCGGCGGAGGCTCCCGTTGACCTCGAGTTCCGCCGCCATTCCAAGCATGCGGAGAAGGTCGGCCGGCTCGAAGTTCGCGGCCCGGGAACGCCAGTCCTCCACCCGTTCTTCCGCCACCTCGCTCTCCCCTCCGCCGACCCGAAGGCGGAGGAGAGCTCGAAGGGCCTCCACCAGTCCATGGTAGAACTCCACCAGGTCGAACCCCTGGTCCAGAAGGGCCTCCACCAGATGGAACACGCCCGCCCGGTCTCGGGCTGCGAGGACGTCGAAGAGATGCAGATAGTGGTCGTCCCCCACCACGCCCAGGATCCGCCGAACCGTGTCGGCCGTGACCGGCCCGTCGGAGAGCGCGAGTACCTGGTCCGTAAGGGAAAGCGCATCCCGCATTCCCCCGTCGGCCTTCCGGGCCACCAGGCGCAGGGCCTCGTCGGAGGCTTCCACACCCTCCCGCTCCAGCAACTCCCGCACCCGGGCCGTGATATCCAGGACCCCCACCCGACGAAAGTCGAAGCGCTGGCAGCGCGAGAGGATGGGCGCGGCGGTCTGCTCGATCTTCTGTGGTTCGGTGGTGGCGAAGATGAAATGGACCCGGGGGGGCGGCTCCTCCAGCACCTTCAGGAGGGCGTTCCAGGCCTCCCGGGTGAGCATGTGGGCCTCGTCGACGATGTAGACCTTGTGCCGGTGCTCGTCGGAGGGCGCGTACATGGCCCGCTCCCGGAGGTCCCGGGCATCCTCCACTCCCCGGTTCGATGCGGCATCGATTTCCACCACGTCCAGGGACGTGGACCCGCTCCAGATCCGGGTACAGTCGCCGCAGGTGCCGCAGGGCTCCCCGTCTTCCGTCCGGTTGGGGCAGTTGAGAGCCATGGCCAATACCCGGGCCAGGGTCGTCTTTCCCACACCCCGGGGACCGCTGAAGAGGTAGGCATGCCCCACCCGCCCGGTGGCGACGGCCCGCCGGAGCGTCTCGGAGACGTGCTCCTGGGTGGCCACCTCCGAGAAGGTGAGGGGCCGGTACTTGCGGGCTAGGGCGGTGTGGGTCACAGGCCGACGGGACGGGGAAGGTCGGCGGGGCCGGGCACGTCGAAGACCGGTGGCCTTGCGGCTTCTCGGTTCCTCGGCGTCCTCGCGCGCCCCGTTGGGATGCGGAGGGAGGCGTGGGGGAATAAAAATGCCCCAGGTTGACCGCAGCAACGATCACCACACTTACCGCTGCTACCGGCGAGGTCCTGACGGGATTCGTGGGCTTTCGTTCTGCGAACCTGGGGCACGTCTGAAGCTACCGAGGTCGACGCGACGCGTCAACGCGTCAGCGCGCCCGACCCGCCGGGCCGTCCTGGCGGACCCACCCGGACTCCCGGTCTCCTCGCACCCAGGCGCCCTCCACCCATGCGAGAGCAGGCTCCACCCCGGGGAGAAGGTGCACGGCAACGACATCGAACCGGACACGGCGGAACGGGTGGGTGGCGCGAATCCGCACTCCTTCGGTTCGAAGCCAACCGGCAGCGGCCCGTTCGACTTCCCGACGCTTGGCCGGGGTCACGGCCGCGAGAGCGTCACCCAGCGTACCTCCACGCCGGGTCTTCACCTCCACGAAGAGGAGCGTGTCGCTCCTCACCGCCACCAGGTCCAGCTCCCGGGGGCCATCCCGCCAGCACCGGGCGAGCACCGTCCACCCCTTCCCTTCCAGCATTTCCGCCGCCAGCGCCTCCCCGCGCCGACCGGTCCGCATCCTGTGGCCCACATCGCCTCCCCTTCCGGTTCCATGGCCGGGTGATGCACACTTTCGCCCTCCCGGACCCCGGGGATCCTCACGTCACCCGGGAGACTCAGGATGCCGAGATGGCGGAGGCGGTTCCATGGAGGGAGGGGACGACGTGGCGGTCAAGAGCCCGGGCGATATGCCGAATCTGGTCCATGAGATCCCCGAACTGGGGCAGGTACAGGGACTGGGCACCGTCGGAGAGGGCTTCCTCCGGGCGCGGGTGTACCTCGATCATCAGGCCGTCCGCTCCCGCAGCGACCGCCGCCCGGGCCATGGGGGTGACCTTGGCCCGGATCCCCGTCCCGTGGCTGGGATCGGCAATGATGGGCAGATGAGAGAGAGACTTGACCACCGGAATGGCGGTCAGGTCGAGGAGATTCCGGGTGTGGGTGTCAAAGCTGCGCACCCCTCGCTCGCAGAGAATCACCTGATCGTTCCCCTCGGCCAGGAGGTACTCGGCCGACAGGAGGAGCTCCTTGATGGTGGCCGACATGCCCCGCTTCAGGAGAACGGGCTTGCCCGACTGGCCGGCCTTCCGGAGAAGCGCGTAGTTCTGCATGTTGCGCGCCCCGATCTGGATGATGTCGGCATATTCCGCCACCACCTCCACGTCCTCGGTTCCCAGCGCCTCCGTGACCACCGCCATCCCGGTGGCCTCGCGGGCCTCGGCCAGGTACCGGAGACCCTCCAGGCCCAGCCCCTGGAACGAGTAGGGCGAGGAGCGGGGCTTGAAGGCCCCGCCGCGCAGAATGGTGGCTCCCATCGCCTGCAGGGCATGCGCCGTCTCCAGGATCTGTTCCCGCGACTCCACGGCACAGGGCCCGGCCATGAGGGCGATCTCGCTCCCCCCGATCCTGGTTCCGTTGGCCAGGGTGACAATCGTGTCTTCCTCCCTCCACTCCCGGGAGACCTGCTTGTAGGGGTGGCTGACGACAATCACCTCCAGCACCCCGGAAAGCCCTTCGAGGCGAGCGGAGTCCACCCTCCCGTCGTTCCCGATCAGCCCCACGGCCGTGCGCTGGTGTCCGGGGATGGGCCGGGCATCATAGCCCATGACCCGGATCTGTTCCACGACGCGCCCGATCTCCTCCTCGGTGGCGCTCTGCTTCATGACAACGAGCATGATTTCATCTCTGAAGGGATTTTCGGGAAGGCCGCCGGCGCGGGGCCGACCCACAACGCCCGGATTCGAGCCGCATGGACTCGAACCGCACGGAATCGAGCGACCGATCCTGGCCGGGCCGCTGCCTCAGGGCGAACTGTGGGGGGACGATGGAATTCTCACGTCGGACGACCCCACCGCAAGGGCCAGCCCATCTCGTCCCATCTCCACCCGCCCCGTATACCCCGCCTGCCGCAGGAGGTCCGGGAGCTTGTCCGGATGGACCTCGGGATAGAGATGCACCGGAATCAGGACCTCCGGTGCCGCCGTCTGGGCCATCTCGGCCAGGCTCACCGGCGAGAGGTGAAGACCTGCGTCATCCGGAGCCCGGAGGGCGCACTCGGCCACCAGCACCCGGACTCCCTGAAAGAAGGCACCGAGTTCGGGGAAGGGGCCCGTGTCCCCGGTATACCCCACGCCCACCCCGCGGGCCTCCAGCCTCCAGGCAAGGGCCTCGGGGGAGTGCCGAGCCGGATGGGCGACCAGTTCCAGACCCGCCGCCTCGTCCCTCCATCGCTCCCCTGGCTCCACCTCGTGCACCGTCAGCGGGAATCCCGGACCCAGGATCCAGTCCCCGAAGGCAGCGGCCAGACCTTCCATCCGCCGCAGGAGTCCCACCGGCCCCAGGATGCGGAGCGGAAGTCCGCGAGCGTCCCCGTCCTCGCCCCGTGCCCCCCACCGCAGCGCCCAGAGGACAGGGGCCAGGTCGCCGATGTGGTCGGCATGAAAGTGGCTGATCACCACGTGAGTGAGCTCCCGCCAGGGAAGGCCGTCCCGCCCCATTCCATGCAGGGTCCCGGATCCGCAGTCCAGGAGAAGCCGAAACGCCTCGGCCTCCGCCTCGACCTTTGCCTCCCCGGTGGCCTCGGCCGAGACCCAGTGGCCGGAGGAGCGGCGAGTGTCGTCAGGGAGGAGCACGCCGGAGCCGATGATCCCGACGCGGACGGGCAGGACGGGAGGTGACCGGTTCATGCGGGAAGCTTCATGCCGGCGTGATTCCGGCGACCTCGAGGGCATCCTCCAGCTTCACCCCGACGATCCGGCTGACGCCCGGCTCCTCCATGGTCACCCCGTAGATCCAGTCCGCGGCCTCGATGGTGCGCGGGTTGTGGGTGATGACCACGAACTGGGTGTCGGCCTTGAACTCCTGCAGGAGATGGATGAACCGCCCGATATTGGATTCGTCGAGGGGGGCGTCCACCTCGTCCAGCACGCAGAAGGGCGAAGGCTTGACGAGGTAGATGGCGAAGAGGAGCGCCAGCGCCGTGAGCGCCCGTTCGCCACCGCTCAGCAGGTCAATGCGCTGGGTCTTCTTCCCCCGGGGAGATGCCTGGATCTCGATGAGAGAGTCCAGGGGATCCTCGGGGTCCTCCAGCCGGAGATCGCATTCTCCGCCCTGGAAGAGTCGGAGGAAGGTGGAACGGAAGTTCTCCCGGATCTTTTCGAACGTCTCGTTGAAGAGACGGGTGGCGGTGAGGTTGATCTCGCGAATGGCGGCCCGGAGGTCGTTGCGGGCCTTGACCAGGTCCTCGTGCTGCTCCTTCAGGAAGGCGAGGCGGGCACTCTCCTCCTCATGCTCTTCCACGGCCAGCTGGTTCACCGGACCCAGCCGTTCCAGGGCCTCGGCGACCTCGCGGGCCGCGGTCCGCAGCTCCTCCTCGGACCCTTCCACCTCGGCGGCCTCCTGGAGGAGCTGGGGCATGGGGCGTCCCCATTCCCCCTCGAGGCGCTCCTGGATGCGACCGATACGACCGTCCAGCTCGCCGGCCTCGAGCTCAAGACGGTGTCGGCGGTCCGACGCCGCCCGCTCCGCGTCCCGAGCCTCCCTGGCCGCGCGCTCGGCCGCCGTCGTGGTCTCGTCCAGCTCCACCCAGGCTCGATCCAGCCCCGCCAACCTCGCCTCCGCCGCCTCCCGCTTTCCGAACAGGGCCTCCAGGGCCACCTGACCCTCCCGTCGGGTTCGCGTGGCAGCCTCCACCTGCGACCGGAGATCCGTCTCTTCCCGGTCGAGGGCCTCCAGGCGGCGTTCCGCCGCGGCAGAGGCAGCCTCCAGGTCGCGAAGCCGCTCCGCGAACCGGGTTCGATCCGCCTGGAGCCGCGCCTCCTCTACCCCGAGGCGGGATTCCTCGGCTCGAGCGGATTCCCACGCGGCCTGAATCTCCTCCACACGGCCCCGGGCCGCCGTCCGTGCGGCCTCCAGTTCAGCCCGCTCGGTCTCGAGTCCGGCCTGCTCGCGACGCGCCGTATCGGCCCGTTCGGAGGCGCGAGCCAGCGCGGTGCGGGCCATTTCCGTCTGTCGGCCCACGTCCTCGAGAACCCGGAGGATCCGCTCCCGCCGGTGCGTGCGGGCCGCCTCCTCGGCGCGGGCCTCCCGGTGGGCATCCTCGGCGTCGCGAAGGGCACGCTGGGCCTGCTCCAGAGCCTCCTCGGCCGCACGGAGCTCGGCCTGGGCGGCCTCTCGGCCCTCCCGGGCGTCGCGGGTATGCCGCTCGGCTTCGTCGGCTTTCGTTCGGAGGGCGCGAAGTTGCGCCTTCCGCTCCAGGAGTCCACTCGAGCCCTCCGGGTTCCCGAGGCGCACCACCCCCCGGGCATCCACCACCACGCCTCCCCGGCTGACGCGGAACCCGGAGCCCGAAGGGAGGTCGTCCGCTTCTTCCCCGCCCTCGGCCTCGGCCAGCTGGACCCCCGCGAGGAGGGCGCGGATCCAGGAGGCGCCGGCTCCCCGTGGCTCCACCTGGGCGAGCAGACCCCTGCGCCCTTCGGCTGGCGCCTCCGCGGGAAGCTCGGACTCCGGAGGCAGGGCATCCAGGGGGAGGAGCACGAGCCCTCCCCCCTTCTTCCACGCGGTCCGGAACCAGCGGGTGGCCCGCCGCGCCGCCTCCGCATCCTCGACCACCACGGCCCGGGCCAGCGCCCCCAGCACGCGCTCGACCGCCTCCGCCAGTTCCACGGGAGTCGAGACGGCCTCCAGCAGGATCCCGTGAACACCGGCCACCTCGGCGGCCAGGAGGGCACGAACCACCGGATCCATCCCTTCCCTGTCCGATTCCATCCGCTCCAGCGCAGATCGACGACCCGCCAGGGTGGCACGCTGCTCCTGGGCGGCGTGCTCAGCCTTCCGCGCCCGGTCCACGGCCGTCCGGAGCTCGTCGAGCCGCGTCCTGCTGGCCTCTACCGCGGTCCTCGCTCCCTCCGCCTCCGCGGCCAGTTCAGTGATCCGGTCCGTGAAGAGGTCACCCTGGCCATCCATCTCGGCCAGATCGGATCGGGCCAGCGTCTCCTCCTCCTCCAGAAGCCGGATGCGGGTGCGCATCTCGTCGCTTCGCGCGTCGGCCCCCTCGGCATCTCCCCCGAGCTGGGCGTGGCGACGGGCAATCTCCCGCTCCCTTCCCTCCACCCGGTCCAACTCTTCCCGGGCCCCGGCCAGCCGGTCCCGAACCCGGGCCCCGACCTCCCGGGCCTCCGCCAGTGACGCGGCCAGGGCGGCAAGGCCCTCCTCCACCCCTTCATCCCGCCCATCGAGCCCCTGGCGTTCCTCCAGGGCCTCCCCCCGGCGGCGGCGGGCCTCCTCCCGCTCGCCGTGAAGCCGGCCCAGCCGCTGCTCCGCATTCTCTCCGCGCTCCGCCGCCACGGCCAGTTCCCGTTCCCAGGTCACCAGCTCGGACCGAAGGGCGTCCAGGGACCCGGCGGCCTCGCTTCGGCTTCGCTCGAGCCGGACCCGCTCCACGCGTAGCGTTTCCAGGCGGGTCTCGGAAGCCTGCAGGCCGGAGGACCGGGCCGTCGCGCTGGAGTCGTCGGACGCCAGCCCCGCAAGAATCTCCCGGCGGCGGGTCTCCAGGGTGTCGAGCTGGCGTCGGGCCAGCGACACCTCCGCTTCAAGGCGCCGACGACGAAGTTCCCCCCACCGCTCCGCCTTCCCCTTCTGTCGCGCCAGGGACCGAACCTTGCTCTCGACTTCGCCCATCAGGTCCTCGAGACGCTGGAGGTCCACCTCCGCACGCTCGAGCCTCCTCCCCGCCGATCTCCGCCGATCCTTGTACTTCCCGATCCCCGCCGCCTCCTCGAAGAGCCCCCGACGCTCGTCGGCCCGCTCCGAGAGGATCGTGTCGATCATCCGGCTTTCGATGATGGAGTAGCCGCCGGATCCCAGCCCCGTGTCCCGGTAGAGGTCCTGGATGTCCCGGAGGCGGCACGGCGTTCGGTTCAGCCTGTACTCGCTTCCACCGTCGCGATAGACGGTGCGCGCGATCTCCACCTCGCCGAAGGGAACGGGAAGGGCCCCATCCTCGTTGGAGAGCTCCATGGCCACCGTCCCCCGGCTCACCGGGCGGCGGTGCACCGTTCCCTGGAAGATGGCCTCTTCCATCCGCGCCCCGCGGATTGCCGAGGCCCGCTGCTCACCCAGGACCCAGCGGATGGCGTCGGAGATGTTGGACTTGCCGCACCCGTTGGGCCCCACGATGGCCGTCAGACCGTCGTGAAAGAGAACCTCGGTACGGTCTGCAAACGACTTGAATCCGTGAAGTCGGAGCGCCCGAAGCTTCATTCCGCGAGGGCAGTCCGTCCCGGCAGGTCGAGGCCCGGAATCTCGAGCCATCCCAGCCAGAGCGCGCCGACGAGAATCAGCAGCAGGAGCAGGAGAACGAGGAGGAGCGACGCCAGAGAACGACGACGCGGCGATGCGCCTGCGGTCCCGGGGCCGGTCTCCCCCTCGGTCATCGATGAGGGTGCGAGAGGTCGGGTGACGGGAGTCCGCTTCTCCGCCAGGGACGTCTGGTCCGCCCGGGTGAGGCCGTCGACCGGACGCGCGGAACGGCGGGGTTCCTCGACGTTTCCGAAGGGCTGGGGCTCCGCCTTCGGCGCCACGGCCGACTCCGGGGTGAGAGCCGGATCCGCGGCCAGGGAATGGGAGGCGGGGTGGATCAGAGGATACGCCTCGAGGCCCTCCGCCGGATCGAGCCCCAGGCGGAAGACGCGGTCGGCCCGGGCGAGGAGAGGGGTCACGCCCTCCCGGTTCCCCGGGACAAGCAGGAGGACCACGCGGTCTTCAGAGCGAAACTGGGCAAGGAGGTGGGTCCACGCGCCATGGACCCAGGCCTGGGCTGCGTCCGGGACCACGGTGCCGGCTGGAATCAGGTCAAAGGGCTGGGAGGGGAGATCCATGGTCACCCGCTCCACCGAGGCGCCGTAGAACAGCGCGTCGGACAGTCCCTCCCGGGAGGTGACTCCGGATCCGGGAGGGAGGGAGGGGCCGCCGAAGTCCGCATCCACCACGAGGCAGGCCCGCCCACGATGGGACCAGCCCCGGGCGAGCGAGAAGACGGCCGACGGCGCCCATTCCCGCAACCGGGGGTCAACGACGAATGCCACGACCTCCCCGCCCTGCTCGGGGGGGAGGAGAAGTCCCTCGGGAAGCGTGCCGGCGTCGGGATCAAGCGCGATGGTGCGACGCGAAGCTTCGGGCATCAGGGGGCGTCCGGCAGGAAGGTGGAACCGCTCCGGGCGCGGATTCGCGCCCACCGGCCGAAAGTAGGGCAGGCAGCCGGGAGCAGGCAATTACCCCGAACGGGAAGGCGCGTCGTCGGGGGCAGACGAAGGGGTCTCATCTTCGAAGAATTGCACCGGGGCGTCGCCCCAGAGGCGTTCGAGCTGGTAGAATTCCCGCGCCGCCGGGTGGAAGATGTGAACGACATAGTCCACGAAGTCCAGGAGGACCCAGCGCCCCCCCTGGAGACCTTCCACGTGATTGGGCCGATGTCCCTCGGCGCGCATGCGCTCCAGGACATGATCGGCGATGGCCCGGACCTGGATGTCCGAGTTCCCGGTGGCCAGAAGGAACCAGTCGGTGGCCGTGGAGATCCCCCGCAGGTCCATGGCCAGAACGTCCCCAGCCTTGCGCTCAAGGGCAAGTCCGGCGGCACGGGCCAGCACCTCGGGGAGATCCTCGATGCGCTGCTCGCTCGATGGCGTGGAGGCTTCGTGCTCGTTCATGGCAACCTGGGCATGGAAGACGGGTGGAAACAGGAGGCCGGGCGCCGGACCGTACCCGACCCGGTGCCCCGCTTCTGCCTCACCCCTCCTCGCGCTCGACCCGGACCTCGATCTCCACCTCGACTTCACCGTGGAGACGGAGGGGGACCTGGAAGGAGCCGAGGGTCTTGATGGGCTCCTCGAGGTCCACGCTCCTGCGCTCCACCTCGAAATCCAGCCCCCGGGCGTTCAGTTGATCGGCGATGTCTGCGCTGGTGATGGACCCGAAAAGCTTCGCATCCTCCCCTTCGCCACCGGCGCGAGCCTTGAAGGTCAGCACCACCGCGTCGAACTGGGAGGCACGGCGACGCGCTTCGAGGTAGTCGCGCTTGGCGCGCTCCCCTGCGCGAAGGTTCTCTTCCTCGATGCGCTTGAGGTTCCCCGCCGACGCCACGTAGGCCAGCCCCTGGGGGAGCAGGTAGTTCCGCCCGTACCCCGGCTTCACGGTCACCACGTCCCCGGCGTCGCCAAGATTTGCCACGGCCTGCTTCAGAATCAGCTTCATGTCGTACTCCTTCGAGTCTATTCGGGCGCGGAACCCGCGTTCCGCGCCGCCCGAGCCCGGAGATCCAGCCATGCATCTCCGATCCCCACGGCCATGGCACCCGCCAGCACGACGGGCGCCGCCACCACCATTCCCACCACCAGCAGAAGCCCTCGCAGCCATGAGAGCCCTCCCCAAAGGTAGAGGAGGACTCCCGCGCCCCGAAGGGCAAAGAGCGCCCCCATGAATACCACCAGATTGGCGCCGGCACGCCCCCACCCCTCGCCCCAGCCAAAAACCAGGGCCAGGGCCAGCCCCGCGATCAGGATCCAGATCATGGGATCCGGAAAACGGAACTCCTCCAGCCGCCCCAGACCCACCGAACGTCTTCCTTCGGCGTCACCACTTACCTGCAGATGCAGCCACCATGCTCCACCCAGCCCCAGAAGGGTGGCGATCCCCGCCTGCGCAGGGAAGAGGAGGCGCTGAACCTCTGCCGTTCGCTGCGCCGCCTCGCGGAACCCGGCCCCACCTCCCTGCCACCCCTCGGTGAGCTCCAGGGTGGCGGCCATGCCGGCGTCAATCCGGGCGCCCACCAGGGCCTCCAGCGTCGCCCAGCCTCCGCTTCCCGCGAGCACCATTCCTGCCCATCCGGCCCCGACGAGGAGCCCGATCAGCGCCCGGTCCATGAAGGGTCGTCCCGGGCCTGCCAACGTCGCTGCCACGAACCCTCCGGCCACCATCAGCGACCACCCCCGGTCCACATCGGGCAGTCCGCCGCCTCCTCCCCCGAGAAGAACGAGGGCCAGCAGGACCGCGCCGACCACGAGGCTCCTGGCAGGGACCCCCGGAAGAAGGAGACCGAAGAGCGCCAGCGGGAGCAGGACCGGAAGTACCGGGCTCCCCACCGATAGCACCAGGCAGCCTGCCAGCAGGGCCAGGCCGCGGAGGCCGGGACGCCCCCCGGGCGAGGAGGGCGCCCCTGCCTCCATCGTCGCTCCGTTACCGCTCGTGGTTCTGAACGTACGGCAGAAGCGCCAGGAAGCGGGCCCGCTTGACCGCAACGCCCAGGTCGCGCTGGAACCTGGCCGTGACCTTGGTGGTCCGCTTGGGGAGGATCTTCCCCTGCTCGGTGATGAAGCGGGACAGGGTCGAGACGTCCTTGAAGTTCAGGAGCTCGATGCGGGGTCCCTCGACCCGGCGACGCTTCCCGCGCCCCCCGGAGAACTCCGGCGGCGAGCCGTCGTGCGACCCGTACTCGTCGTCGTCCTCCTCCTCTTCGTCATCGTCGTCGTCGTCGTCGTCGCGCTTGCCGGCGGATTCGTGGACCTCCGCCAGGATCGACATCCCTGAGGTGGGCTCGCCCTCGCTGAGAACGAGCAGGTACCGGAGAAGCTCGTCGTCGAGCTTGAGGATCCGCTCGAACTCGGGAAGAGCCTCGGCCTCGGCGAGGAACTGGGCCACCACGTAGCGCCCCTGGGACTGGTCGGCGATGGCGTAGGCCAGCTGCCGGATCCCCCAGTCGTCGACGGCGGTGATTTCGGAGCCTTCTGCCCCGGTCAGGAGTCCGTGGAACCGCTCGAGGCGGGCCTGGACGCCATCGTCGTCGAGGGCAGGGTGGAAGATGTAGACGACTTCGTAAGTGCGCATGGAGCGTTGTCCCATGGTCCGTTGGAGAACACGGGCCCCGTCCGGAGGTGGACGGAGCGGGTCTAGCCGATGAAAATAGCCCCGGCGGCCCGGAAGTTCAATGTCGGAGCCGCCGTCGACCTCAGACGTTGAAGCGGAACAGCATGATGTCCCCGTCCTTCACCAGGTACTCCTTCCCCTCCGACCGCATTTGCCCCTTCTCCCGGGCCGCCTTCAGCGAGCCCAGCGCCTCGAAGTCGGAGGTGTGAATCGTCTCGGCGCGGATGAAGCCGCGCTCGAAGTCGGAGTGGATGACCCCGGCGGCCTCAGGCGCCAGCGCCCCCTTCCGCACCGTCCAGGCGCGGGCCTCCTTCTCGCCCGCCGTGAAGAAGGTGATGAGTCCGAGCAGGTCGTACGTGGTCCGGATGAGGCGGTGGAGCCCCGGCTCGGCGAGCCCCAGATCGGCGAGAAACTCGCGGCGCTCCTCGGGATCCAGCTCGGCCAGCTCGGATTCGATGGCGGAACAGACGGCCACGATCTGCGCGCCCGGTTCCTCGGCCGTCACCACCTCCCGGAGCCTGGCCACGTGGGCATTCTCCCCGTCGGGCAGGTCGGACTCCGCCACGTTGGCGAGGTAGAGCACGGGCTTCGACGTGAGAAGGTGGAAGGACCGGAAAAGGGCCTGATCCTCGGCATCCACCGTCACATCCCGGGCCGGACGCCCTTCCGCCAGCACGTTCAGTGTGCGATCAAGAAGAGCCAGCTCCCGGACCGCCTCCTTGTCTCCCCCCTTCGCCTTCTTGGCCACGCGGTCCCGCCGGCGCTCCACCGTGTCCAGGTCAGCCAGGGCAAGCTCGGTGTTCACCACGTCCCGATCCCGTGCCGGATCGACGTCGCCAAGCACGTGGGTGATGTCAGAATCCTCGAAGCAGCGAAGGACGTGGACGATGGCGTCGACCTCCCGGATGTTGCCCAGGAACTTGTTGCCAAGCCCCTCTCCCTCTGACGCCCCCTTGACCAGACCGGCAATGTCAACGAACTGCACCACGGTGGGGAGCCGGGCCCGTGCGCCTACAAGCTCGAAGATCCGGTCCAGGCGGGGGTCCGGCACCTCCACCGTCCCGACATTGGGATCGACGGTGCAGAACGGGTAGTTTTCGGAAGGAGCACCCTGGGCGGTCAGGGCATTGAAGAGGGAGGACTTCCCCACGTTGGGGAGCCCCACGATGCCGGCCTTGAGCATGGTTGTTCGCTGGAAGGAAGCGGAGCGGCAGGGGAAAGGGCCCGCCGCGTGGGAGCGCGTGCCCGGAGCCCTGAAAGGTAGAGGGGCCCGGGGGAGGGGTCAAAGGGTCCGCCCCTGCAGATGCGCGGGGTTGCGGCCACGCATCGGAAAGGAGACCTTTTCCCGGTTATCGAGCGACGTTACATCCTCGTTTCCTGGATTCCCCTGCAGGTACGGAGCTGATGGACTTCTCCTTTGCTGGTCATCACGACGACGAACGCTTCCGCTGGGTCCGCACCGGGATCCACAAGGCCATGGAGGCCCACGGCCATCGCTTCGTGGAGGATCCCGACCAGGCCTCGCTGGTGGTGAACGTCTTCCCGCGGGAGAGCCCCCGGTCGTTCCGGCGGCGGGCCCAGGCCGTTTTCGTCGTTTCGGTCACGGAGATCCAGGGAGGGGACCAGACGATCCGCGAGGCGATCCCGCGGGGATACCCTCTCCTGGTGCGATCCCTGTCCAACCTCCTCATCGGGCTGACCGGACCCGATGCCCAGAACCCCGACGCGCACTTCATCACCCCTGAACAGGGGCACTACAAGGTGCACGGAGGCGAAGACCGGGACGACTTCTTCGAAAAGGTCTACCGGCGCATCGAGCCGCTCGCCACGTCCCGGCTCATCATCGACAATGTGTTCGACACGGACCTTCCCGAAGATCTCTGGGAAGGCGACGACATCACCGCGTCCATCCGGAGGGCCGGCGAGCGTCTCGACGCCATGAACCTGCTCCCTGCCCCGTTTCCCATCGAGGACATCCTTTCGGACCGGGACCTGCGACAGCTGAAGCGGCTCTACGGGATCGGAGGTCTCTCCTACGGGAACATCTCCGCCCGCCTTGACGACACCCGTTTCTGGATGAGCGCCTCGGGGGTGGACAAGTCGAAGCTGGTGGAGATCGGCCGGGACATCCTTCTGGTCAAGGACTACGACGCGGGCACGGGCTCCATGATCCTTTCGGTCCCGCCGGAGGTGGAGCCCCGCCGCGTATCGGTGGATGCCATCGAACACTGGATGATCTACCGTGAGCATCCCGAAGTGGGCGCGATCCTGCACGTTCACGGCTGGATGGACGGGGTCCGTTCCACCGAGTTCAACTACCCGTGCGGGACCTACGAGCTGGGGAAGGCCGTGGCCGACATCGTCCGCGATGACCCGGAACCCGGGCGCGCCGTGGTTGGCCTCAAGAACCACGGACTCACCATCACCGGGGCCTCCCTGGACGAGATCTTCGAGCGCATCGACGGCCGTCTACTCAAGTATGTCCCCATGACCTGAGGCGGCCCTCCGCCCCCACGGTGGCCCCTCTACTTCTTCAACGGCCTTCTACCGGTTGAAGCGGTCCATGGCCGCCTGGATCCCCTCGGCGATCCAGGTCTCCGCGGCCGGCACCAGCTCCGAAAGGAGGTCGAGGACCGTGTCCTCGTCCTCCGGCTCCATGGCGGAAAGCACCCACGCCGCCAGGTCCTGGCCCGAGGGAGGTCGTCCCACCCCGATCCGGAGGCGGGAGTAGTCCCGGGAGCCCAGGATCCCCTCGATGGAGCGGAGCCCATTGTGCCCACCGGCGCTCCCCCCCGGACGGAACCGGACCCCGCCCACCTCCCGCGTGGCGTCATCCACGACCACAAGGAGGTCGGTAGCAGGGTCCATGCCCGGCCGGGCGAGGAAGGGGAGGAGCGCCGCCCCGCTCCGGTTCATCCAGGTCAGCGGCTTGACCAGCACCACCTCATGCTCTCCCACATGGCCTGCGGAAACGAGAGCGGGCCCTTCCTGTCGGAAGGACCCGAATCCCCAGTCATGGGCGAGGCGGTCCAGCAACCACCACCCCACGTTGTGCCTCGTGCCGTCGTACTCGGGGCCAGGGTTTCCAAGCCCCATCACGACCTTCATCGGAGAAGGCTCAGCCTTCCGCTTCCTCGCTACTCGAGGGCTTGCCGATGACCGCCGGCTCCTCGGTCTCCTCGCTCACCTCGACGTCCTCCGCGAGGCGCGGCGGGTGCACCGCACAGATCGTGACCACTTCGTCCAGAAGGAGTCTCACCCCCTCGGGGCGGGCCACCTGGTCCGAATGGATCGAGGCGCCGATGGCCAGCCCCGAGATGTCCACCCGGAGTTCCTCCGGAATGGCCGAGGGAATGCATCGCACGGGGAGCTCGTAGACCATCTGCTCCAGAACTCCAGCCTCGTCACGGACACCCGTCGCCGTGCCCTGGAGGGCGATGGGAACGGTGAGTTCCAGCTCCACGCCCTTCTCCACCCGGAGAAGATCCACGTGGAGGATCTGGTTCTTGAAGGGGTGGGCCTGGACCTCGCGAACGAGTGTGGCCACGGGTGCGGACTCGCCATCCACCTTGAGCTGGATCAGCGTGTTCTCCACGGAAATCGCCTGGAAGAGGAGGGTGGCCTCATGGGCATCGAGCACCAGCGATACGGGCTCCTCATGTCCGCCGTAGAGAACCGCGGGAAGCTTCCCCGCCTGCCGGAGCTTCCGGGCCACACCCTTGCCGGTATCCTGACGGCGCTCCGCCTTCAACGTTGCTTCAGTTGCCATGTCGTTCCTTCCTTCGGGCGGCCCGGAGGCCCGTGGATCCCACCCTGACCACCGGTGGGCATTGCTGGTTCAGGTGTTCTCTCCGCGAATCTCGAAGAGCTGACTCACGGAGTCATTGGAATTGATGTACTCGATGGCGCGAGCCAGGAGCTCGGCAACCGACAGCACGGTGAGGCGATCGAAGATGCGCTCCTCCGGAATGGCGATGGTGTTCGTCACCACCAGTTCCTCCAGGGGTGACGCCTCGAGGCGCTTCCTGGCCTCGCCCGAAAGAAGGGCGTGGGTCGCACAGGCGAACACCCGCTTTGCTCCCCGCTCCTTCAGGGCGACGACGGCGGACGCCATGGTCCCCGCCGTGTCGATCATGTCGTCGGCGATGATGCAGTTCTTTTCGCTCACATCCCCCACAACCGTCAGAACCTCGGACTGGTTATGGGCGGGGCGCCGCTTGTCGATGATGGCGAAGGAGGCCCCGAGACGCTTGGCAAAGCCTCGCGCCATCTTGGCCGACCCCACGTCCGGCGCCACCACCACCAGGTCGTCCAGCCCCTTGTCCAGGAAATACCGCGTGAGGACAGGCGCAGCATACAGGTGGTCCACCGGGATGTCGAAGAACCCCTGGATCTGGTGCTGGTGGAAGTCCACGCCCAGCACCCGGTCCGCCCCGGCCGTCACGATGAGGTTGGCGACCAGCTTGGCCCCGATCGCCACCCGCGGCTGGTCCTTCCGGTCCTGCCGGCCGTAGCCGAAGTACGGAATCACCGCCGTGACCCGGGCCGCCGACGCCCGCTTCGCCGCGTCCACCAGGAGCAGGAGCTCCATCAACGTATCGGCCGGCGCCACCGTCGGCTGCAGGATGAAGACATCCCGGCCCCGGGCGTTCCGGTCGATCCGGACGAAGATTTCGCCATCGGCGAAGTTCTTGATCGTCGCGGCGTCGCACCGCACGCCCAGGAGATCTGCGACCTCCCGGGCCAGCGACTCGTTCGCCCGCCCGGAAAGAAGGAGTAGGGGACCCTGTCCGTACGTCTCGGCCATGCGTCGTCCGCCGCGGGTGGCTGTGAACATGTTACAGCCCCGAAAACTAGGCCCCGGGAGCGGGACCGTCAACGGAGCACCACCCGAGTCTCTGCCGAGATCTCGCCGCCGTCAGGCAGGGGGAGGCGAACCCGGAGGATCCAGCTCCCGGCCCCGAGTCCACTCAGGTCCAGTTCGACCCGACGGAAGTAGACCGGAACGGGCGTCGCGGCCTCGGGATCGTCGGGGGGAAGAACCCGCTCCTCCCACCCGATCTCCACGGGTTCGAGAGGAGAGAGAATCCGGAGGGCCTCGCCGGCACGGCGGAACCATCCCCGCTCCTCCCGTTCCACCCCCAGGACGAAGCGGAGGCGGTCCGGGTCCGGAGGATCCCCGTAGACCTCCCAGGCCACTTCGACGGGTCCCGCGTCCAGCGTGTCGGTGGCCAGCGCCCGGGCCAGATGGGCCTCGAGGCGGTCTCCGTCCGTCTGGGTGCCGGTGCTCCCCTCGAGGCCCGGAGGAGCAAGGAGGAGGAGGTCCGACATCTCCACGCTCCCCGGAGCCAGGGGATCACGGCGGGAACCCTCCCGGTGGCGCCATCCCCGCCCGCCCACACTGTCCACGGCCTCCAGCGAGAGCCACCAGTCTCCGGCGGGAACCCGAGCCGTCCCCACCCCCCGAACCCATCCCCCGGGGAGGGCGTCCTCGGGGGCGCTCTCGGCGAAGTCGAAGCGGACCGGAGGTGCACGCCCTCCCTCCAGGAGGAAGAGGGCCACCCGGTCCACGGTCATGGCTGGAACGGTATCCCACGGCGGAGGCGCCGGGACCTCCCAGGCCGCCACCACGAGGAGGGAGTCCCCGCGGAGGAAGCGGGCCGTTCGGGCTTCGAGCCTCCGAATCCTGGAGACGAGGGGCGTGGCGTGGCGGGAGCGGGCCCGGTAGACCACCGCAGGAAAGGCCTCAGGCGCGGCCTCCGTGGCCATCAGGATCCCTTCCAGCGTGGGGAAAACCCCCTTCGCATCCCAGGAGTAGCGCCCCGTCACGGGGGCCGGGCCCAGGACGAACGTCGGCTCCCGGCTGCGCTCGTAGGCAACTTCAGGACCGAAGCGGACCAGGATTTCCGTCATGTCGTCCCCCCACCGGAGCCCGTGGGGATTCCGTGCGTCGGTGCGGGTGCGGGCCGCCGTGTGCCGGGCGAAGTGCTCCGTGCGGAGCGCGTTGCCCCCCGCGAGGAAGAGGGGGTTCCCCAGGGCCCAGATCCGGGCCTCGAAAAACGCCCGCTCCTCGCCCCGCAGACGCCGGAGAGCCTGTCCCACCTCCAGCTCCACCAGGGGCTCCAGGTCGAGCCACGCGGCTCGTTCCTCGGGAGGAAGGGCCGCAAGGCCCCGCTCGAAGCTCCGCTCTGCCTCGGCCACCTGGCCTGCGCCGTGCAGTGCATAGCCTTCCAGGAGAGAACACCAACCCGGCTCCGGACTTCGGCAGGCCCTCGCGGCCGTCAGAGCCCCGGCCCAGTCGCCTGCCTCTCCCCGGTACCAGGTTCGCTGTCCCGCCACCCAGGCATCTCCTGGATGCAGCTGGGCTGCCTCGGCAAGAACCGAATCCAGCACGGCCCGGGCGGTTTTCACCGCCTCGACCTCGGCCGGGGGACGGTAGGGCGGCGTCAGGTCGTCCTCCCGCTCGGAGGAGTAGCGGAGGCAGAAGCGCCCGATCCGCTCGTCGCAGGGTCCACTGGATGCCCATTGCCCCCAGGGCGCGTGGAACACCCGAACCCGCTCGAACCTCGCCTGCGCCTCCCGCGCATCGGCGGCCACCCGGAGGGAATCGGCAGGTGGCACCGGGCCCGCGCCAGCGAGACCGGGGACGAGGGCCAGGAGAAGGAGGATGCGCCACATGGCCGGCTCCATGCCGGGGAAAACGGTCCCACGAGTTGGCCCGGGTGGATTCGAACCACCACCGCCGGTTCCAAAGACCGGTGTCCTGCCATTAGACGACGGGCCAGCAGGGCAGTGCGCGCCCCTCGGGGAGCCAAGGCTCCCCTCGTCCCCTACGGTAGCCTGGAGGACCGGGGCTCTCAACCCCGGACGCCCCCTTCTCCCCCCTGCCCCGGGTCTGTTCGGCTCCGGGTCGCAGTTCGAATCACCGTGAGCGCCGTCTCCGGCGTCGGCGTCGCCGGAAGCGGGCCCGGATGCCACGACGAGGGGGGCTCCGAGCCATCGGGGAAGACGCCGAAGACCGCCGAGCCGCTCCCCGAGAGGAGGGCGGGTCGGGCTCCGGCCTCCTCCAGCACCCGTCGCAGGTGGACCAGCTCCGGGTAGGCCGGGGCCAGCGCGACCTCGAAGTCGTTCTCTGCCTCCCGGGCCACGGCGGGCCAGTCGAACCAGGGGGCCGAGTCGGGGGCAAAGACCCGGGCAGGCGGCGCCGCGCGGCCGGCATCCGCTTGCGACCGGGCCAGGACGCCGTACGCCTCCGGCGTGGAAATCCGACGGGCAGGAAGGAGGAGGACCACCGGCACGCGGGGGAGGGGCGGGAGGGGGAGGAGCCGGTCTCCGCGCCCCCAGGCCAGGGCCAGAGGGGAACCGCAGAGGAAGAACGCCACGTCGGCGCCGAGCCGCGCCCCCAGCGTCGCCAGCGCCCCCGCATCCAGGGGATTCCCCAGGAGTTCGTTCAGCCCCCGCAGCACCGTGGCCGCATCGGAGGACCCTCCCCCGAGACCGGCGCCATGGGGGATCCGTTTGTGCAGGTGGATGCGGAGGCCGGGAAGGGTGTCCCTGACTCCGGGAAGCGCCTCGAAGTAGAGGCGTGCGGCCCGCACGGCCAGGTTGGCCTCCGGGGGGCCCAGCGCCTCGGCCGGCACCCCTCCCACCTCCAGCTCGATCCCCGGCGGGTCAGGGGAGCCCGAAGCGAGCGAGGTGGGGAGGCGAAGCCACTCCAGCGTCACCTCGTCCGCCAGTTCCAGCGCCTGGAAGAGGGTTTCGAGCTGATGATATCCGCTCTCTTCCCGCGCCAGCACCCTCAGAAAGAGGTTCACCTTGGCCGGCGCCTGCCCCGTCCAGCACGCCCCCGGAATCACTTTCGCTTCCCGTCATCGCCCGGACCCTCTCCGGAGGCGTAGGTCCTCGCCACCTCCACCTCCTCTTCGGCCTGCCCCAGGTTCCGCATGGAGAGCCCCATCCGTGCAGCGTACCAGAGCCCCAGCACGGTGACGGGGATGAACCCTCCCAGGTGGTACCCGAACGCGAAGGCGAGGGTGGCGCTGTCTCCGATGCCGTAGACCTCCACCAGTGCCACCACGGCGGCGGCGTGGAACGTTCCGAAGAAGCCCGGAGCCGAGGGTACGGCCACCCCCAGGGCGATGATGCCCTGGACAAACAGGGCCGTGACGTAGCCTTCCTGGATCCCGAAGGCGTGCATCGCCACCCAGAAGGACACGGCGTTCCACCCCCAGAAGAGGTAGGACCACGCCAGCGCACCCAGGAGGAGCCGGGGATTCTGAAGCGCAGTGAGCCCCCCGAGGAAGCTCCGAAGCCCGTCGACCAGGAGGCGGGCCGCCCGGTCCGGGAGGAACCGCGCCATGCCATCGGCAATGCGGAGAAAGAGCTTCGGAGCCAGGAGGAGGGCCATGACCCCGCCCAGGAGGATGCCCACCACCACCACCAGCGTCCCCACCAGGGCCCCGATGGGCCGCCCCGCCACCGTGGCGTCGGCAGGGAACGACGGATGGAGGAGTGCAACGGCCAGAAGCGAGAAGATGGCCACGGCGTCCAGCAGGCGTTCCACCACCAGCGACCCCAGGGCCCCGGTGACCGTCACCGGCTCCAGCCGGGAAATGGCCCAGGCGCGGGCGAATTCGCCCACCCGGGCCGGAAGCAGGTTGTTGGCCGCGAACCCGATGTTCACGGCCGCGAACCGGTTCCCCAGCGACGTGTCGGGCTTGAGCGGATGGAGGAGGAGTTTCCACCGGAGCGCACGGAGGAGAAACCCGGAGGTCGCCACCGCCACCGCCGCCAGAAGGAGTCCCCACCGGGCCCCTCGGATCTCGGCCCAGACCAGGGCGAGCTCCACGTCACGGAGGACCCAGTAGATCAGGACCGCGCTGATCCCGATCCCCAGCACCGCCTTCCAGTCGAGTTTCACGTGCCCCTCACCATCCCAGGGGCGGGACCCAGCCGCCCGGCTCCTTCACGCGTCCCGGGGCCTCCCGGAGCAGTTCCCGCATCTCGCGCACCGCCCGCTCCATCCCCACGAGAATGGCCCGCGACATGATGCTGTGGCCGATGTTGAGCTCCTCGATCTCGGGAAGGGCCGCCACCGGGATCACGTTCTCGTACGTCAGCCCGTGCCCGGCGTGGATGGCGAGCCCCAGCTCCCGCCCCAGCACCGCCGCCGCCCGGAGCCGCCCGAGCTCCTCGGCCCGGGCCTCCCCTCCGGTGTTGGCGTATTCGCCCGTGTGGAACTCCACGGCCTCCACCCCCAGGTCGTGGGCATGGCGCACCGTCTGGGGATCAGGATCCACGAAGAGGGCGACGCGGATCCCGGCGTTCTGCAGGCGGCGGACGGCCCGATCCACCCGGTGCCGGGAGACTTCGGTCTCGAGGGAAAGCCCTCCCTCGGTGGTCACCTCATCGCGCCGCTCGGGGACCACTGTCACCTGGAAGGGGCGCAGCTCCGTGGTGATGGCCACCACCTCCTCCTCCACGGCGATCTCCAGGTTCACCCCGGTCCGGACGGTTTCCATGAGGAGGCGGACGTCCCGGTCCTGGATGTGCCGGCGATCCTCCCGGAGATGGACCGTGATCCCTTCGGCGCCCCCGAGTTCGGCCAGCACGGCAGCACGCACCGGGTCGGGCTCACTGGTCTTCCGGGCCTCCCGCAGGGTGGCCACGTGATCGATGTTGACGTACAGTCGCATAACGTCAGTGCCTCCGAAGGAGTTCGTCGAGGGACCCGGCCGTATCGGGATCCAGGCGGGACCGCGCCATCTCCAGGGCGCGCCGGCCAAGGAGGGCGTAAAGATCCCGATCCTCCGGCTTCAGGGTCCGGAGATGCAGGTCCACCACGTCAAGGTCACCGCGGGAGACGGGTCCGGTGAGTGCGCGGTCCAGTCCCAGCGCCGCGGCGTTCTCCAGGGTTCCGCGGGCCAGCGCGGTGAGGGCGGCCTCCGCCTCTTCGGGAGACGCCCCTGCCTCCTCGAAGAGCCGCGCGGCCGTCTTCAGGAGCACCACCAGGTAGTTGCTGGCCAGGACCGCCGCCGCGTGGTAGAGGGGGCGCCGGGCCGTCGGCACGGTGATGGCCCGGCCTCCCAGCTCCCCCACCAGGCGCCGCGCCGCCGCCAGGGCCCCCGGCTCCCCCGAAATGGCATACGAGGCTCCGAGGAGGCGATCGGCCCCCGAGAGGGGATGGGCCACCGCCTGGAGGGGATGGATCGTGCCCACCTGGTACCCCCGGACATGGAGCGCCGCCAGGGGATCGGCCCCCAGCGCACCGGAGCAGTGCAGGACGGGCGTTCCTTCCGGCGGAGCCCCTCGGGCCGCCAGAACCTCGGCCATCTCGGCCAGGACCCCGTCCGGAACGGTGAGCAGCACCGCCGTGGTCCCCTCCGGAGGCCGCTGGAGACCATGGCGGTAGGTGGCGACGCCTTCGAGAAAGAGCGGATGCGCCGGAGGCTCGGCGGATCGCCCCCAGTACTCGAGGGACCCCACCGCGTCCACCTTCACGAGGGCCGCCCCGAGCGAGAGCCCCACCCGGCCAGGGCCGATGATGATCAGACGTTCCATGGCGTGCCCTCTTCAGAGCTCTTCCAGGAGGATCCCGTCCGCCTTGCGGAGGCGCCCCAGAAGGGGAACCGGGACCCTGGCGGTCACGTGCATGCGCGTGTTCTCTGCCTTCAGATCCAGCACCTCGCCCTCCCGGTGGAGGGCCGCCAGCCACTCACCCTCTCCGGCGGGAAGCTCCACCCGGATGCGGGGGAACCGGGACCGAACCCGCGCGCGAATGGCCTCCAGCAGGTCGTCGAGCCCCCCCTCCTCCACCGCCGACACGAAGACCGAGGGCGTGGGGTCGAAGGTGCGGACCCTGAGGCGGAGGGACTCCTCCTCGTCGTGGGTCAGACGATCCACCTTGTTGAAGACCAGGATCCGAGGCCCCTGGTCCAGCTTCAGGTCGGCCAGGACCTCGTCCACGACCTGCATCTGCTCCTCCCAGTCGGGGTGGGAGGCGTCGATGACATGCACCAGGATGTCTGCCTCCCGGGCCTCCTCGAGGGTGGAGCGGAACGAGGCCACCAGGTGGTGGGGGAGCTTCCGGATGAACCCCACCGTGTCGGTGAGGAGGGCCTGGTAGCCCAGCCCGACATCGATCTGCCGGGTGGCCGAGTCCAGCGTGGCGAAGAGCCGGTCCTCCACCAGGACGTCCGCCCCGGAGAGGGCACGGAGAATCGAGGACTTGCCGGCATTCGTGTAGCCCACGAGTGCCACGCGGTATTCCCCACCACGCCGCTGCCGCTGGGTCTCACGGGCCTTGGCCACCTTCACCAGCTTTCGCTTGAGGTCCGCGATGCGCTGGCCAATAAGGCGACGGTCCGTCTCGAGCTGGGTCTCTCCCGGGCCCCGGAGCCCGATCCCCCCGCGTATCCGGGAGAGGTGGGTCCACATGCGCTGGAGACGGGGAAGCAGGTACTCGAGCTGCGCCAGCTCCACCTGCATGCGAGCCTCCCGGGTCCGGGCCCGCGAGGCGAAGATGTCGAGGATGAGTTCGGAGCGGTCCATGATCCGGACGTCCAGCTCCCGCTCCAGGTTCTTGGCCTGATCCGGCTTCAGGTCGTCGTCGAAGATCACCAGGTCCGCTTCCCTCTCCTTCACGAGGTCCCGGACCTCGGCCACCTTCCCCTTCCCGATGAAGGTGTGGGCGTTGGGGGAATCGAGGCGCTGAATCACGGCGCCCACCATCTCGCCCCCCGCCGTGTCCAGGAGGCGCTGGAGCTCGTCCATGTGTTCCTGCACGGCCCGGGGGGACACTTCCTTGAGCGGTGCCCCCACGAGGACGGCGCGCTCCACCGGCGCCCGGTTGTCCAGAAGCTGCGTCGGAATGGCTCGATCCCTCGGGTTGATGGGTGTGGAAGACGGTCGTCTCAGAAGATGCGAGAGGCCCGGAATTCCCGGCTCACGGGGTCAGCGATCCCCGGGACCGGAACGGGAGATCCCGCTGGAGTCCGGCCCCCCGGGCCCGGACCTCGCCCTCGAGCCGATAGGGAATCTCGCCTCCCTGCATCCAGGCGCGAAGGGCCGTTCCAAGGGCCCCGTAGCGGAACGGGATGCGAAGGGGCACCACGCTGGAAGCCCGCCGGTCCAGAATGAGCGTGTCGGCGGTCACCCCCACGGCCAGGGTGTCCCACTGCTCCGGCCGGGAAGGATCCGCAATCTCCAGGAGATAGCTGAACTCCCGGACCTCGAGGTTGAAGCGGTTGGGGTTGTCCACACGGAGGAGGATCTCGGCGGTCCCTCCGGTGATCCCGAGACCGACCACCCGGACGTCCACGATGGCCACCTCCGGAGAACGGACGAAGAGGCCGCACGCCGGGACCGTGGCGAGAATCCCCAGGAGCAGGGTCAGGGCAGCCAGGGGCCGGACGGACCGGGGTCGCCGGGTCTCGGGACACCGGGAAGCGGACGGGCGGAGGCGCCCTTCGGATCCGGGACCGGGCCCGGGAGGAATCGATGCGATCATTTCGGTCTCTACCCCGCGGAGTCGGATCCGGTTGCCTCTTCCTGCGACACCTCCTGGGACGCTTCATTCGACGCTTCCTGCATCCCGGCCCGCATCTCGGCGCGCCGCGCGTCCCACCACGCCAGGCGCTTCCCGATGTCGCGCTCGAACCCGTAGGGCCCCGGCTCGTACCACCGGTTCCCCCGGAGATCGTCGGGGAGGAAGTCCTGCGCGGACACGCCCTCCGGTTCGTCGGGGTCGTACCGGTAGCCTGCGCCGTAGCCCCACGCCTTCATGGGCGCCGTCGGGGCATTGCGGATGTGGAGCGGAACCGGGGCCGAGGCCGTCTCGGCGGCGGCGCGTCCCACCTCCTTCCAGGCCCGGTAGACCCGGTTGGACTTGGGCGCGGTAGCCAGGTAGACCACGGCCTGGGCCAGGGCGAGATCTCCCTCCGGGGACCCGAGCATCTCGAAGGCGTCCCGGGCTGCCACGGCCTGGGGGAGGGCCGCCGGATCGGCCATTCCGATGTCCTCCACGGCCATGCGGATCAGGCGTCGGGCCAGGTACCCGGGATCCTCCCCCCCCCGAAGCATCCGGGAGAGCCAGTAGAGGGCGGCATCGGGGTCGCTTCCGCGAACCGACTTGTGGAGCGCCGACACCAGATTGAAGTGCTCCTCCCCCCCCTTGTCGTAGATGGCAAACCGGTGCTGGAGCGCGTCGGCGGCCACCTCTGCCGTGATCCGTCCACCCGGGCCCACGAGGCGGGCCGCCCCCTCCAGCCCCCCCAGGGCACGTCGGGCGTCGCCGTCGGCCGCCCGCCCGAGAAAGGCGAGCGCCGCAGGGTCGGCCGAGATCCCGGCATCTCCCAGGCCCCGCTCGGGGTCGGCGAGAGCCTCGGCCAGCAGCTCCGCCAGGGCATCCTCGTCCAGGGGCTCCAGAATGAAGACCGGCGCCCGGGAGAGGAGGGGGCGATTGACCTCGAAGGACGGGTTTTCGGTGGTGGCCCCCACGAGGACGATGGTACCGTCCTCCACGTGGGGGAGGAAGGCGTCCTGCTGGGCGCGGTTGAAGCGATGGATCTCGTCGCAGAAGAGAATCGTTCCCCGCCCCGTGGCCTTCCGGCGGACCCGGGCCTCGGCCAGGATCTCCCGCACCCGGGGGACACCTTCGGTGACCGCGGAGAAGGGGACGAAGTGGGCGTCAGCCCGCTCTGCAAGGAGACGGGCCAGCGTGGTCTTGCCGCTCCCCGGAGGCCCCCAGAGGATGCAGCTCTGAAGGCGCCCTCCCTCGAGCATCCGGCGCAGCGGCTTTCCCTCGTCCAGCAGATGGGTCTGCCCCCTCACCTGTTCGAGGCCACGAGGTCGCATCCGGGCGGCCAGGGGGGCGTCCGGGGCCAGCGGAGGCTCGGGCGAAGCGGCAGGGCCTCGCGGCGAGGACAGACCTCGCCCGGACTCCCCGGATTCGCCGGACTCCCCGGATTCGCCCGCGAAGAGGGAGAGATCGGGCCCCGTCATGGCTCCTCCCCCGTGGGCACCCCTTCCTCCAGGAGTTCCTCCGCCCGGCGAAGGAGCCAGACGGGGTCGTTCCGCTCGGGACGGGCCACCACCTGCTGGAGGAGATGGTCCAGCACCCGGCCGAAGGCGGGGCCCGGGCGGTGACCTGCGCGGATCAGGTCGCGGCCGGAGATGGCCAGTTCCGCCGGGGCCAGGGGGATGCCGGCCCGGAGATCGGCCCTGACCGCGCGGATGAAGCGAGCGGCCTCCCGAACAATACGCGAGGAATCGGACGCCAACGGGTCGGGCTCCAGCGGGTCCGGCTCCAGCGCCTCGGCGTGGGCCCGGGCCGCCACGAGCCGAAGCGCCCGGGGGACCAGATCTCTTCCCAGTGCCATCATCCAGCGTCGGCGGGACACCGGTGCGTCGGCGTCCCCCTCTCCGTAAAGCCCGGGGGCGGTGGCCACGCTCCCCGCCAGCGCACCCACCTCGCTGATCCGACGATTCGAGGACCGGAGGCGAACGAGGATGGCCACGGCCGAGGCGGTGGAGTCCGCCGCCGAAAGGAGGGCGGCCAGGCGCAGTTCGATCCGGGCCGGCGGCAGCGTCTCCACCATCCGGAGGGTGACCGCCCATCGGGCCCGGGCATTCGGGGTGTCCAGCTCGGGATGGAAGAACCCGAGGACGCCGGACGCGGCATAGAGGGCAAGGGAGGCCGCAGCCCCGGATTCGCTCCCCAGGACCTTGTCCAGTTCCTCCCGAACGCGTTCGGGGGACAGGTTGCCGAGCTCGGGTACGGCCGCACAGAGGGCCTTCCACGTGGGCGCATCCACCTGCATCCGGAAGCGCCCCGCGAAGCGAAGGGCGCGGAGGACCCGGAGGTAGTCCTCGGCAAAACGCTCCGCTGGAGGCCCCACGGTCCGGAGGACCCTGCGCTCCATGTCTCCTGCGCCTCCGAAGGGATCATGGAGCACCTGCCGGAGGGGATGCCATGCCACCGCATTGATGGTGAAATCCCGACGCGCCAGGTCGTCATCCAGGGTGTCGGCAAACGCCACGACGGCGTGCCGCCCCGTGGTCTCCACGTCGCGCCGAAAGGTGGTGACCTCGAACATGGTGCCGTCCCGGGCAAGAACGCCCACGGTGCCGTGATCGATCCCCACGGGGACGGTTCGCTGGAAGGCGCGTCGTACCTGTCCCGGATGCGCCCGGGTGGTCAGGTCCCAATCCTCGGACGGATGACCGGCAAGGGCGTCCCGGACCGCTCCCCCCACGGCCCAGGTCTCGAAGCCCCGTTCCTCAAGCGTCCGGCAGATCCAGCGCACCGGGCCGGGAGGCCGGACCTGGAGGAGGAACTCCGGGGCCTCGGTCATCATCCCACCCGGACCGCGCCGCCGTTCACGTTCAGGATCTCGGCGGTGACGTGGCGAGCCAGGGGGGAGCAGAGGAAGACGATGGGTCCGGCCACGTCATCGGGGCTGGCGATCCGGCCCAGGGGGATTCCTGCCACCGCCTCCCCGTGCGCTTCACCCGCCAGCGCGCCGGCCACCATCTCGGTGTCCACCCATCCGGGGGCCACGGCATTCACGGTGATCCCCTGCGGCGCTAGCTCCACCGCGAGTCCCTTCACCAGGGAGATCAGGGCGCCCTTCGAGGCGGCATAGTCTCCGTGGAACGCCTCGCCGCGCTGCCCGGCCGTGGAGCTCACGAGGACGATGCGGCCGTCCCGGGAAAGGCGGCGGGCGGCCTCGCGGCACACGTAGAAAAGGCTTTCCACGTTGACCACGTGGGTGGTTCGCCACTGCCGGGTGGACATCCGGGCCAGGGGAACATCGTCGGAGGGCCAGATCCCGTGGTTCCCCACCACCAGGTCCACGCCGCCAAGCTCCTCCTCCACGGCATCAAATACCA
>SKNW01000084.1 GCA_007120305.1 Gemmatimonadota bacterium
AGCATCGGTGAAGCGGCCCAACGAAGATCCCGGGCCGCAACCCCCCTTCCCCATCCGGGGTTGGGGCGGCAGGGGCCCACCTCGGTCGTTGGCCCGCCTCGACGTAGCTTTCGCCATGCCTTCAACGGGCCGCCTGCGAATCGGGCCCCTGGCGCCCCAACGGTGGTCCCTCTACTTCTTCAGCGGCCTTCTAGCCTCTCCCGGGTGGCCCGGAGCTTCCCCGTTCCCCGCCCGAGGCCCCTGCGCTGCCTCCTCCGCCCTCCAGCCTCCCCCCGCCATGCGCCTCCACCCGCCCTGCCTTCGTCCCGCTGCTCCACGAGACCTGCTCCGCTCAGGGCCCATCCTGCTCCTGGGCCTCGCCCTCTCCCTGTCTCTCGGGGCGGGGGGATGCGGAGGGCCACCCGGCTCCGGTGCCTCCTCCGGACTGGATGCCTTCGACCCGGACGCCGCCGCCCAGGGGCTTCGGCTGGGGCCCCCGGCCTTCGAGGTGCCGCGGGCATGGACGGGCCCGGACCTCCCCTTCCCTCCCGAGGCCAATCCCTGGCCGGAGATCCGGAAGGAACGGATCACCCGACTCCTGGGGCCGGCCATGGCCCGGGCCGGGGTGGAGGCATGGGCGGTGTTTGTCCGGGAGAACCTGAACGACCCCCTGGCGCTGCACGTGGGCGGAGAGAATGCCGGAGGGCAGGCCGTCTTCCTCTTCTTCCGGGAAGACGGACCCACGGCAGGCGACCCCCCGCAGGTGCGTTCCCTGGCCTTCTCCCCCGCCGGAGAGGCGACGGCCCTCCGCGACCTGGGGGTCGTCGACTCCGTGGCGGTCCTCTCGGGCGAGACCGCATGGACGGCGGCGGCCCGGGAGCTGGCAAGCCGGGATCCCGGCACCCTTGCCGTAAACAGTTCGGCACTGGCGGTGGCCGACGGGCTGACCCACACCCAGTGGGGCCAGCTGACCGGTGCGCTCGGGCCGGCGCTGACCGGCCGGCTTGTGCCCTCCGAGGAACTCGTGGTCCAATGGCTCTCGGTCAAGACCGAGGCCGAGGTCGAGATCATGACCCTGGCCGCCGAGATCACGGCGGCGCTGGAGCTCGAGGCCTACGCCCGCGTGATCCCGGGCGAGACCACCGATGCCGACGTCGCCGCCTTCCTGAAGCGCCGCATGGCCCAGCTGGGGGTGGGGGATGCCTGGGCGCCGGAGCAGAACCCCAACGTTAACTCGGGCCCCGATCGCGGGCATTCCCACGCCACGGACCGGGTGATTCGTCCCGGCGATGTGATCCAGACCGACTTCGGGATCCGGGTCTGGGACACCTGGGTCACCGACATCCAGCGCTTCGCCTACGTCCTCGCCCCGGATCAGACCGAACCCCCGGCGGAGATCCTCCGTTCCTGGGAGGCGGCAAGGGCCGGAAACCGGGCCGCGTTCGACGCCATGCGCCCGGGGGCCACCGGGCTCGACGTGGATCGGGCGCAGCGCCAGGTCATGGACGAGGCCGGCTCCCTCGACGTCTTCTGGAATACGGGTCACCCGGTGGGCTACTGGGCCCACGATGTGGGGCCGTCGCTGGGAGGCGCCCAGCGAGGTCGTGCGCCCTCACCCCACGCCCTGCGTCCCCTCCTCCCGGGCCATGTCTTCGCCTTCGACGGGTTTTTCGGCTGGTACCTGGACGGCAACCCGCCGGGACCGGAATTCCCGGCGGTGGACCCGGACCGGCCCACGAAGCTGATCTCCGTCGAGGAGATGGCCGTCGTGACCCCCGACGGCGCCCGCTGGCTCGTTCCCCCGCAGGAGGAGCTGGTACTTATTCCCTCCCGCTCCTCCCGGTGAGGTCCTCGCCCCGCACCCGGGGCCAGAGGCGGGTGAGCGCCAGAAGGGCGAGGGCCACCACGGCCAGCGCCGCTACGCCGGCTCCCGGGTTCCCGTAGAGGAACATCCCGGTCATGACCAGCGTGCCGTAGATCACGGTGGTGCCGGCCACCATGGCCAGAATCCCGGCGGGGACGTTCCACGGCTCGTCGGCGCCGGGGACCGGCGGACCCTCCGCCTCCAGTTCGCTCACCACCTTCGCCCACCCGGGGCCGCCGGGGCGGGCCACGGTCAGGAAGCGGCGCAGCACTTCCGGGGCGGTGGGGCGTGTCAGGAAGGTCACCGAGACCCAGGCCACCGTGGTCAGGGCCACGCCGATGACCAGCCGACTCGACGCGGCCAGCTCCACTGCCGGGAAGAGGGCGTCGTGGGCGAACTGGAAGTAGAGGGCAATGAGGAGGGAGACGACCATGGCCGTGAGCTCGCTCCATGCGTTGATCCGCCACCAGAACCACCGGAGGATGAAGAGGAGCCCCGTTCCAGCCCCCACCTGCAGGAGGATCTGGAAGGCCTGGAGCGCCGTCTCGAGCCAGAGGGCGAAGAGGGAGGCCAGCACCATGAGGATCACCGTGGACACCCGCCCCACCCGAACCTGCTCCCGTTCCGATGCCTCGGGGTTCACGAAGCGGGCCCAGACGTCGTGCACCACGTAGGAGGATCCCCAGTTCAGGTGGGTGGAAATGGTGGACATGTAGGCCGCCGCCAGGGAGGCGGCCACGATCCCCAGCACACCCGCCGGAAGGAAGGTGAGCATGGCGGCATAGGCCATGTCGTGCCCGAGGATCGCCGGGTTCACGCCGGGAAAGGCATCCCGGAGGGAATCCAGCGTGGGATACACCACCATGGACGCCAACGCCACCAGGATCCACGGCCAGGGCCGAAGGGCGTAGTGGGCGGCATTGAACAGGAGGGTGGCGGCGGTGGCTTCGGACTCGCTGCGAGCCGCCAGCATCCGCTGGGCGATGTAGCCACCCCCCCCCGGCTCCGCACCGGGGTACCAGACGCTCCACCACTGCACGGCCAGCGGAATGACCAGGAGGGTGATGAGGAGATCCCGGTCCTGGAGGGAGGGGAGGAGGGAGAGTTTCCCCGCCACCTCCGGGTGAGTCAGAAGTCCGCTGAGCCCCCCCACCTCGGGGAGTCCGAGGGCGACGACGGCCACGGCAATGGAGCCGGCCATGGCGGTCACGAAGAGGAGCAGGTCAGTGAGGACCACGCCGCGAAAGCCGCCCATGGTGGAGAAGACCACCGTGACCCCACCCGCCAGGAGCACCGTCTGCACCGGCGTGATTCCCAGGAGGACCCCGGCGATCTTGATGGCCGCCAGCGTCACCCCCGCCATGATCAGGACGTTGAAGAAGACCCCGAGGTAAACGGCCCGGAACCCCCGGAGGAAGGCCGCCGGCTTCCCGCCGTAGCGAACTTCGTAGAACTCGAGATCCGTGAGCACTCCCGCCCGACGCCAGAGCTTGGCATAGACGAAGACGGTGAGCATCCCGGTGAGGAGAAAGGCCCACCATGCCCAGTTCCCCGCCACCCCGTTCTGGCGCACGATGTCGGTGACCAGGTTCGGGGTGTCGGTGGAGAAGGTGGTGGCCACCATCGAGATCCCGAGGAGCCACCACGGGAGGTCGCGCCCGGAGAGAAAGAACTGGGAAGGATTCCGCCCCGCCTTCCGGCTCACGGCAACCCCGATGGCGAGCACCGCGACGAAGTAGAGGGCGATGACGGTCCAGTCCAGCGTGGTCAGCTGCATCGTGACGGCCCCATGGCAGGGTCAGGGGGGTTCGAGCGACAACCGCAGGTGGCGGATGGGGTGCGGGCGGCGACGGGAGTCGGCGACCGGGCCCCCCATCTAAGTTCCCGGGAGCCCGCACCGCAAGGTGACGGGGGGGGAACCCCGCCCCGTGAATCTTCCGGGGCATGGTTCCGTAGGGAGGGATGCGCCGCCCTTCGATCCCGGAAACTCGGCCTGACTTCGATACCCGAGACCCTGCTCGGGACTTCCCAGGAGGACCCCATGACCTCGCCTCGCCCCACCGCCCTCGCCCCCTTCCTCGCCCTCGGTGGCGCCGCCATGCTGGTGGCCCTGCTCATGGCCGCGCTCTCCCTCGTTGTGGCACGCCCGGCCGCCGGCTCCCACGGGGCCGATGTCCGGCCCGACTCGGTCCCGACCCAGACCTGGTGCGAGGATCTGCGCCTGGGATCCGGGGACCACTGCGAACTCCGGTCCCGCTCCACACCGGTGGGGAGCGGGCCCTTCGTGGTTTCGGGGATGCGGAGCGGCTCCATCTCGGTGGAAGGATGGACCGGACCCGAGGTCCGTGTCACCGCCCGGGTCGTGGGTCGCCAGGCCCGCTCCTCCCGGGCCGCGGTGGAGCTCGTGGAAGCGGTGGAGGTCCGGACCACGGCGGGCGGGGTCGGGGTGAACGGACCCCGGAGCGGCTTGGTCGGGCGGACCTCCTGGTCGGTGGACCTCCGTATCCAGGTCCCGGTGGGCACGGATCTCGACCTCTCCACGTCGAATGGAGCCGTCCGGGTTGCCGGAGTCCAGGGCGGGGTTCAGGCCCGCTCTTCCAACGGGGCTATGACCCTGGAAGACGTGCGTGGATCCGTGCGAGCCCAGACCTCCAACGGGGCCGTGACCGTGGTCATGACCTCCGGGCCAGGGGCCGGCGACGCCGTGACCCTCCAGACCAGCAACGGGCCCATCAATCTCCACCTCCCGGAGAATGCCAATGCCCGACTGGAGGCTCGGACCTCCAACGGCCGCATCACTTCGGAAATCCCCCTGGAGGTGGAGGGCCGCCGTCAGAACGAGGCCAGCACCGTGCTGGGCCAGGGGGAGGGACGGGTCGAGCTTCGAACCAGCAATGGCGCCATCCGCATCCACCGGTCGCGCTGAGGTGTGGAGGCGCTGACGCTCCGCGCGGGCGCGTGCGCGCTGACACGCCGCTCGGACGCGGACGGGGGCCGAGTCCGGGGAGGGCCGGCCTCCGTCCGGACGGGCGACTGACCTACTCGCCCCCGTCCATCATGCGGCCCAGCTGCTCCATGGACATGAGCACCTCCCGGGGCTTGGAGCCGTCGGGGGGGCCGAGCACCCCCGCGTCGTGCAGCTGGTCCACGATGCGGGCGGCCCGGCCGTACCCGATCCGGAGCTTGCGCTGCAGGAGCGAGGTGGAGCCCTGCCCCGACGAGATGCAGACCTCGGCCGCCTCCCGGAAGGAATCGTCCCAGTCGCCGGAGATGCCGTCGTCGTCCCCGTCGCCTCCCGCCTCGGCCTCCGCCGCCCGAACCAGCTCGAGGATGTCCTCCTCCTCCCGGCGCAGCGTCGCCTCGTCTCCGGCCTCCAGCTTCCGCTTCCGAAGCTCCCGGAACCACCCCATCATCAGGTCCGTGTCCTCGGTGGAAATGTAGGCGCCCTGGACCCGCACCGGTGAGCTCTGGCCGGGAGGCAGGAAGAGCATGTCGCCGTTGCCCAGCAGGGCGTCGGCGCCGTTCTGGTCCAGGATGGTGCGGGAGTCGGTCTTGGAGGCGACGCGGAAGGCGATCCGGCAGGGGAAGTTGGCCTTGATGAGGCCGGTGATGACGTTCACCGACGGCCGCTGAGTGGCCACGATGAGGTGGATTCCGATGGCCCGGGCCTTCTGGGCCAGAAGTGTCAGCGGCTTCTCCACCTCCGACTGGACGGACATCATGAGGTCGGCCAGCTCGTCCACCACCAGGACGATGAAAGGGAGGATCCCTTCCTGGTAGATCCAGCGATCCGGATCCCCCTCGGGCCCGATGGGCTCCACCCGCCGCATCACCGTTCCCTTGCGGACCCGCTGGTTGAACTCCCCAAGGGAGCGCACCCCGTTCTCCTTGAGGAGGGTGTAGCGCCGCTCCATTTCCAGCACCGCCCACTTGAGCACCCCTGCCGCGTCCTTGGGGTCGGTGACCACCGGATGGCGGAGATGCGGGAGGTCCGCGTACGTCGACAGCTCCACCATCTTGGGGTCGATGAGGAGGAGGCGGAGCGTCTCCGGCGTGTGGCGGTAGACCAGCGAGGTGATGACGGTATTCAGGCACACCGACTTCCCCGACCCCGTGGCCCCGGCGATCAGGGCGTGGGGCATCTTGGCGAGGTCCGCCACGTAGGCCTCGCCCTGCAGGTCCTTCCCCAGCGCCAGCGGAAGGGTGGCCCGGGTCCGGGCAAAGGCATCGGCCTCCAGGATCTCACGGAGATGGACGACCTCCGAGGTGGGGTTCGGAATCTCCACCCCCACCGCACCCTTGCCCGGGATGGGCGCCACGATCCGGATGGTCGTCGCCTTCATGGCCAGGGCAAGGTCGGCATCCAGGTTGGCGATGCGGTTGACCTTCACGCCGGGGGCCGGAACCACCTCGTACTGGGTGACCACGGGCCCGGTGGTCCGCCCCCCCAGATGGCTCTCCACGTTGAAGGTCCGGAGTTTCTCCACGAGGACCTCGCCCAGAGCGTCCAGCTCCCGCTCCATGCCCTGGCGTCCCTTGAGCGATGCCGCCGTGAGAAGTTCCAGCCCCGGAAGCTCGTCGCCGGCCAGCTCGCGGGGGTCCCGGGGATCCGGGAGGAGGTTGAGCTGGTCTCCGGAGCGGCCGGAGGTTCGACGGGACTCGCGGGCCGGAACGGCCGGAGCGGCGCCCGGGTTCGCCGGCGCCCCGGTCGGGGTCCCGGGCTCGTCCACGGCACCGAACGGATCTACCGCTTCCAGCCAGCTGCCCGCCTCGTTCGCCTCGTCGTCTTCGGTCTCGTCCTCGTTCCCAGGATCCGCGTCCCGGGCCTCCCGGTCCTCGACCCACGCCTCCCGGGCCCAGGTCGCACCTCCGCGCAGACCCTCTCCCATGACCTTGGCGCTGGATCGGGTTCCGGCCAGGAACCAGCGGGCAGGGGCCCGGAGGGGATTCCAGTTCAGGGTGGCGACGGAGAGAAGGGCAAACGCCGCCACCAGGACGAGGCCGCCCCCCACTCCGCCCACGGCCCGGGCCAGCGGCATGCCAAGAAACCCGCCGAGCCACCCCGACCAGATGGGGCCGGCAGGAAGGAGGAAGAGGGCCGTCGGGACGAGCAGGAGGAGGCCGAGGGCAAAGGCCCCCGTGCGCAGTGCGACCTCCCGGGCCATCCACCCGCCGGCCAGGAGCCCCCCCAGCGCCGCCAGGACCGGAAGGAGTCCCGCGCCGAGCCCGAAGACCCCCCACGTGGCAGCCTGTACCCCGCGACCTACGACCCCGATGACGTTCCCCGAGGAGAACCAGCCGGCACCGGTCCGGCCCAGCAGTTCAACGGGAAGGAGGGCAAGAAGGAGTACCAGCGCCGCCGCCAGGAGGGCGACACCAATCATCTCGTTACGCTGTTCAGGTTTCACCATGGGCTTCCCCGTGGCCTTTCTGCCTCGCCGCGTCGAGGTACCGGACCGAGCGCGACGCTTCTCGGTCAGGACCCGTCCTCCGGCCGCCCGGAGGCCGAAACGCCCCGGCTCCTCCCGGAGGGAAGCCGAAGAACGCGGTCCTCCATTTCCGGCACCAGCGCATAGCGATTGGACCGGGCACAGCTCTCCAGGTCCGCTTCCAGGCCGATCTCCACCAGCGCGGCCCCGGCGGCGGTGCTCCGGAGGAAGTCGACGTCCAGGGAAAAGGGCTCCACAAGATTAAGCGCGGCCCGGGCCTGATCATTCAACTCGACGCGCCCAGGCCCCCTTTCGCCCAGGACACGGGTCAGCTCCCGGATCAGGAGCCCGGCACAGAACGCGTCGTCCAGGGCGAATCGCCCTTCCTTGCCCGCGCAGACCAGGGTCAGGGCCGGGGCGCCAGCCACCGCCTCCGCCACGGCCCTGAGGTTCAGGAAGGAAAGCACCACGACCCGGTCAGCCCCCTGGCATGCCCAGAGGGCACGGGTCCCATTGGTGGTGCTCATGACCAGTCGCTTCCCCTCTACCTTTTCGGGCGTGAACTCCCGGGGGGAATTCCCGAGGTGGAAGCCGTCCACCTTGAGACCCTTCCGCTCCCCGCAGAGGAGCGTGTCCTCCCGACCCAGCGTATGGGCCAGCTTGATGGCGTCCTCGGTGGAGACGGTGGGGTAGATGGCCCGAGCCCCGCTGGCCAGCGCCTCCACGATGACCGTGGTGGCCCGGATCACGTCGATGACCACAGCCGTCCGCCCCGCCATGTCCACGCCCTCGGCTTCCACCGCCGAAAAGTAGGCTTCCACCCGCACGTCGCGTCGATCCTCGCTCACCATGTCGCGTCGATCCCCGCTCATGCGGGTCGGCGCGAGGCCATGAAGCGCTCAACGAAACGGGTATCCACATCTCCGGACTGGAAGTCGGGATGCTCCACGATCTCGGCCAGGAAGGGGAGCGTTGTGGCCACTCCCTCGATGACGAAGGAGTTGAGGGCGTAGCGTGCCCGGACCAGGGCTTCCTCCCGCGTCTTTCCGCTCACGATGAGCTTGCCCAGCAGGGAGTCGTAGTAGGGGGGAACCCGGTACCCGGCGTAGACATGGGTATCCAGCCGCACCCCGGGTCCGCCCGGGGGGTGGAAGGTGGTGATGGTCCCGGGCGAGGGCTGGAAGTTCTTTTCGGGATCCTCGGCGTTGATGCGGAACTCGATGGCGTGGCCTCGGAGCACCACAGGCTCGTCGGGGAAGGAGAGGGGCAGGCCAGCCGCCACCAGGATCTGTTCCTTGACCAGATCGAAGCCCGTGGTCACTTCCGTGACGGGGTGTTCCACCTGGATCCGGGTGTTCATCTCGATGAAGTAGAAGGAGCCGTCCTCGTCCAGGAGGAACTCCACCGTGCCCGCGCCCACGTAGTCGATGGCCGCAGCCGCCTTCACCGCCGCATCCCCCATGGCCTGCCGGGTGGCGGCATCCAGCGCCGGCGAAGGCGCCTCCTCCACCAGCTTCTGGTGGCGCCGCTGCAGGGAGCAGTCCCGCTCTCCCAGGTGGATCACCCGCCCGTGCTGGTCGCCGAAGACCTGGATCTCCACGTGCCTCGGGCGGAGGATGCACTTCTCCAGGTAGACGGAAGGGTCACCGAACGCGCCACGGGCCTCGGTCCGGGCCGCCTCGAAGAGCCGGGGGAAGGTCTCGGCGTCGTGGGCGATGCGCATCCCCTTCCCTCCCCCGCCGGCGGAGGCCTTGATCATGACCGGGAACCCGATGTCGCGGGCCATCTCGGTGGCTTCGGTCACGTCCTCCACCAGCCCCGGAGAGCCAGGAACCGTGGGAACGCCGGCGGCCATCATGGTGGCGCGCGCCGTCGCCTTGTCCCCCATGGCCCGGATCTGGTCCGCCGTGGGTCCAATGAACACGAGGTTGGACTTCCGGCAGATGTCGGAGAAGTCGGCGTTCTCGGCCAGGAACCCGTACCCGGGGTGGATGGCCTCCGCCCCGGTGATCTCCGCCGCCGCGATGATCCGCGGAATGTTCAGGTAGGACTGGGAGGAGGCGGCGGGTCCGATGCAGACGTCCTCGTCCGCAAAGCGGACATGGAGCGACTCCCGATCCGCCTCGGAATAGACCGCCACGGTCCGGATGCCCAGCTCCTGGCAGGCCCGGATGATACGGAGAGCGATCTCTCCTCGGTTGGCGATGAGGACCTTGTTGAACACGTCGTTCGTTCCGGATTCCGGGGCGGAAGGAGCGAGGAACCGGGTCAGGCAGGTTCCACGCGGAAGAGGATCTGCCCGTATTCCACGGGCTCGCCGTTCTGCACAAGGACCTCGCGAACGACCCCCTCCACCTCGGCCTCCAGCTCGTTCATGAGCTTCATGGCCTCGATTATGCACAGCGTGTCACCCAGTGCGATGCGCCCCCCGACGTCAACGAAGGCGGGGGCCTCGGGCGAGGGCGACCGGTAGAAGGTTCCCACCATGGGCGAGGTCACGTCCACCCACCCTGCCCCGACAGGTGCGGGTGCCGGGGCCGCCTCGGCCGCAGGAGCGGGGGCGGGGGGGGCCACCGGCAGCACCACGGGAGGCGCCACCGGGGCGGCGGACACCGCAGCCGCGGGAGCGGCCGGCGCCATCTTGGCCAGGTGGATCCGCGTCCCGTCCCGCTCGATCTCGATGGAATGAATGGAGCTGGCATCCATGGAGCGGATGAGCTTCTCGACGAATTCGAACTCGATCATCAGGCACGCTCCAGATACTTGTCTTCACGGCGGTCGACGCGAACCACGTCGCCCTCTTCCACAAAGAGCGGGACCTGGATGACGGCCCCGGTCTCCAGCGTGGCCGGCTTGGTCCCGCCCTGGGCCGTGTCCCCCCGGAGCCCCGGGTCGGTCTGGGCCACGGCGAGCACGACGAAGGCCGGGAGTTCCACGGAGATGACCTTGTCGGCATGAACCAGCCCCTCGCACTCCATGTTTTCCTTCAGATACTTGAGCTGATCCCCGATGAGCTCGGCATCGATGGGGATCATCTCGAAGGTCTGGGCATCCATGAAGTGGTAGAACTGTCCGTCGGTGTAGCTGTAGGTCACCGGCCGCCGCTCGAGGCGGACGTCCGTGACCTTCTCTCCAGCCCGGAAGGTCTTCTCCACCACCTGACCCGTGAGCACGTTCTTGAGCTTGGTGCGCACGAAGGCTCCACCCTTGCCGGGCTTCACATGCTGGAAGTAGGTGATGGTCCAGAGGACGCCGTCCATGTCCAGGACCAGGCCATTTCGGAAATCTGCGGTACTCGCCATGGGGTCGGGAGGCCGGAGGGTAGGATGAAGAGGGATCAGGAGTCGAGGTGGGACAGGAGCCCACGCAGACCCAGAAGATAGCTTTCCACGCCGAATCCATAAACCACCCCGACGGCCCGGTCCGCAAGCAGCGAGCGGTGCCGGAAGGATTCGCGGGCCGACGTGTTGCTCAGATGGACCTCCACGAAGGGGCGCCCCACGCCAAGCAGCGCATCTCTGAGCACCACCGAGGTGTGGGTGAGGCCCGCGGCATTGACCAGGAAGCCAGCCACCCTGGGGGCCTCCTCCGTGATCCAGTCCACCAGCACCCCCTCGTGGTTGGACTGGACCCCTTCCAGCTCGACACCGAGGTCCGCGGCCAGCCCTTCCAGGGCGCGGTTCACCCCGTCCAGGGTGGTGGCCCCGTAGAGCTCCGGCTCCCGGGTCCCGAGGAGGTGAAGGTTCGGGCCGTGGATCACCCCAACGCGTCGAAGGCGGGCGCCCGCCAGTTCCGTCACCGGTCCAGGCTCCGCAGCCAGTCCTGAAAGTCGTCGAGACCTTCGAAGGCGCGCTCGGGATCCTCGCCTGAGGCGCCGGGCGACTTCGCGTCAGCCTCCGTGCCTCCGTCGGCTTCCTGGCTCGCGTCGGGTTCCTGGCTCACGTCGACCTCCAGGCTGGAATCAGCTTCCGAGCCTGCATGAGCTTCGGTCCCTGCGTGGGGGCCCGCATCGGGCTCTGCGTCGGAGGACAAGGCAACGTCCAGCTCCGGCAGTTCTTCGTCTTCTTCCTCGACGGGAGGAGCCGCCGGCGGAGGAGAACTCGCGGGGAGAGGCGCAGTCGACCCGGGCGCCAGATGGTCGATGGGAACGGCCCCGGGTGCCCACGCCAGGAGATCCTGGAAGTAGGTCGTCACGGGTCGCTCCGCCAGACGGGCGAGGGTGGAGATCCGGGCGTCATCATCGGAGCCGTCCGTTTCCGCCCCGGAGTCTTCCGTTTCCGCCTCGGCCACGGCCGGTGCGACGTCGTAGACGGGTTCGTCGGCAAGGTTGTCGCCGAAGGGCAAAGCGTCCACGTGGTCGGCTGACAGGTCCTCGTGGTCGGCCTCATGGTCGGCTGAAGGTTCCTCCATCCGCTCCCCGACGGCGGCATCCAGGACCACCGCCTCCACCGTTTCCTCCACTTCCTCCACCTCCAGCGTCTCGATCCAGACATCCTCGTCGGAAGCCCCGGTCTCGATCGGGGACTCGGGTGGAAGTTCGGGCGGGGCGTCGTCAGCGCCCGTATCTTCATCGGTCGACCGTTCGGGCTCCGGGGCCAGGACGTCGAGCGCCTCGCTATCCGCGAATCCCTCACCTGGCTGATCCGCCCGCAGGAGTTCGTCGAGGCGCTCCCGCAGCGAGGGGTCGTCCGGATGCCGGACCACCAGGGTCTCGAAGACGCCCACGGCCTCCGACGTGAGACCCTGTCTCGCGTAGAGTTCGCCCAGAGTCCGGGTTACCGGGAGGGAATCGGCGGGCTCGGCGGGCTCGGCGGGCGCCTCATGACTCTCCCGTGACCCGCTCTCCCGATCCGACTCGGGCTCCTCCTCGGATCCTGGATCCTCCCACGGTTCGGACTCCTCCAGCGAAGAAATCAGCGTGGACGCATCCTCTCCCCCAAGGAAGGGCAGGGGCGGCATCTCCTCCTCGGCAGGGGCGTCGTCCAACCCGAAAGGATCGAACACGTCCATGTCGGATTCCGCAGGTGCCTCCGACACCTGGACTGAATCGGTCGCCGAGGGACCAGGTTCTGGTTCTGCCAGGCCCAGTTCATCTTCGGGGCCATGAATCTCAGCGTCCTCGCCCAGATCCACCTCCGGCAGGAGCCCCGAGTCGCCCTCCCAGTTGGTGGGAAAATCCGCGAAGTCGAACCCCGCCGGGTCCATGGGCAGGACGTCGTCCGAGGCCAGGACGTCGTCCGAGGCCAGGACGTCATCCGAGGCCAGGACGTCATCCGAGGACAGGACGTCATCCAGTGCCGAGGCACCGACGCGCACCGGGTCGCCGGGGCCGGCATCGGACACGTCGTCGTCGTCGGCTTCCTCGAGCGGGAACCCGGGGAGTCCAGCGTCCAGCTCGAATCCCTCCAATCCCGACGCCGGGGAGACCGTCTCCTCTGGAGGGGAGATGGGCCCCTCTGGAACGGCCTCCACTGCAAAGGAGGCGCCGGAGACGGACACGTCGGGCAGCCGATCGGCCGAAAGGCGCTCGATGCGGGCCTCCAGATCCTCGAACCCGGGATTCCTCTGCAGGGCCGCCGCGAAGGACGACACGGCCTCGTCCAGACGACCTTCGGCCTCGGCCAGCTCGCCGCGCATGCGGAGAGCGGCCGCGTTCCCGGCATCCAGCTCGAGAACCGTGTCCAGGGAGGAACGTACCGCGTCTCCGTTGCCAAGAGCACGGTGGACCCGAGCCGCGACGAGGTGGGCGGCAGAGAACTCGGGATGCCTGCCCAGGCCATCCTCAAGCAGGGAGCGGGCTTCCTGGGGATCCCCCTTCCGCAGATAGGCGTCGGCGAGGGGGACGAAGGCCCTTCCCTCAGGATCCCGCTCGGACCAGAAGATGGCGCGAAGGATCCGGATTTCCTGGTCGATGGGGTCGGACACGGGCGGTCTCCGGAAGGAACGGACGACGACGGCGGAGTCGGCGGCAAGATACCCCGGGCGTTCGTCAGGTGTCAATCAAGGTTCACCCCGACGGGGGTGGCTGGATCCGGAAGGAAGGAGGGAATCAGGAAGCGGAAGTGGCGTGTGGTTGAGGGGCATCCCCGGCGCGGTTAGATTTCGGATTCCCCAGGCACGCTGTCTGGAAAGGAGATCGGCGCGGAAGTGAACGCGCGAATCGAACAGGAGGAACGGTCGCCATGATGCGGCAGATGCGGCAGAACACGAAGATCATCATGCTGGTCACGGCCCTGGCCTTCGTGGCGCTGATGGTGTTCGAGTGGGGCATGGACATGAGCGGGCAGTCCGGAGGTGGCGATCTGGGCCGCGTCGGTAGCACCACCGTTACGGTGGCTCAGTGGCAGGCCGCACGCAGTCAGATCTTCGACCAGGTCCAGCGATCCCAGGGGGAGCCGGTTTCGTCTGCCCAGAGCCGGGAGATCGACGACATGGCCTGGGACGAGGTGGTCAACCAGATCCTCATCCGTCATGAGCTGGAGCGACGGGGGATCCGTGTGAGCGATGAGGAGATCCGGCAGGCAGCCCGGTTCTCGCCTCCCCCCGAGCTGCGCCAGGACCCGAGCTTCCAGACCGACGGTCAGTTCGATCCGGCGCGTTACCAGGCCTTCCTCCAGCAGGCCTCGGCCGACCCCTCCTTCCTGCAGCAGCTGGAGCAGTACTACCGCGAGGTGATTCCCCGGTCCAAGCTGCTCCGCCAGGTCACCTCGGGGATCTTCGTCTCCGATGCTCTCCTCTGGCGGGACTTCCGCGATCAGAACGAGCGGGTTGAGGTGGAGTTCGTGGCCTTCGATGCCCGCCAGTGGATCGCCGACGCCCAGGCGGAGGTGTCCGCGCGCGAGATCGAGGAGTACTACCGGGCGAATCGGGGCGACTTCGAGGTCCCCGCCACGGCCAGGGTGCGCTACACCTTCATCAGCACGGCCGCCACGGCAGCGGACTCGGCGGCGGCGCTGGAGCGGGCCGAGTCGGTTCGCGAGGAGATTCTCGACGGCGCAAGCTTCAGCGAAATCGCCAGAATCGAGTCCGATGACCTGATGTCGGCGCGGCAGGGTGGCGCCCTCGGGCGCTTCACCCGGGGGCAGATGGTGGGGCCCTTCGAGGAGGCGGTCTTCGCCCTCCCGGTGGGTGAGGTGAGCGAGCCGGTACAGACCGAGTTCGGCTGGCATCTGATCGAAGTGCTGGACCGGGAGGAGGACGAGGTGGAAGCCCGTCACATCCTCTTCTCCTACGAGCCATCGGGAGACCGTGAGCTGGCTCTCCTTAGCCAGGCCGATTCCCTCGAGGCGCTGGGACGAAACATGGCGCTTTCGGACGCGGCCGCCGCCTTCGGGCTGGACGTGCTGGAGGGAGAAATCACCTCCGAGTTCGCCAACCTTCCCCCCATCGGAAGCGTCAGTGAAGGCCAGGACTGGATCTTCGAAGACCAGGAGGGCCCGGGCGCGGTGAGTCCCGTCTTCGAGACGTCCCGGGGATTCTACATGCTGGAGATCCTCTCCGAGGACCCGGCAAGGACCCTCACCCTGGACGAGGTTCGGCCGGAGGTGGAAGCTTTCCTCCGGATTCAGAGAAAGACCGAACTGGCGCGCGAGCGTGCCGCCGGCCTCGCAGAAGACGTGCGCCGGGGGTCCGTGACCCTGGAAGCACTGGCCGAGCGCGAAGGTGCCGAGTTCCACACCCCCGAGGCCTTCGCCCGCGTTGGCTCCGTGCCCGGCATGGGAAGTGCCAACGCCGCCATCGGGGCCGCCTTTGGAACGCCGGTGGGCGAGATCGGTGGACCGGTGGCCGTGGGGTCCAGGGTCTTCCTCATCCGGGTTCTGGAGAGGGAGGAGGCCGACCGGGAAACCTTCGAACTTCTGAAGGAAGTTCTTCGGGCCCAGCTGACCTCACAGCTGCGGCAGCAGCGTCTCGAGCTCTGGCTCGACGGCCTCCGGGAGACCACCCGGATCGTGGATCGGCGCGCCGAGTACTTCCGGGCGGCCGAGCAGGCGGCCGACGGGCCGCAGATCCCGCTCTTCTTCTGAGGCGGGACTCCCCCTTCGGCCGGCGAGCCCGGTCAAGGGGGGAGGGCAAAGGTCACGGTTGACGAAAAGGGCGCCCCTGCTTCGGCAGGGGCGCCCTTTTCGTCGTGTCCCATCCCTCTCGTCCTTCGTTCTGCTGCAACCTGCGTTCCTCCCCTCGCCCGGATCAAATGGAGGGGAGGAGCCCTCACGTCGCCTTCCTGGCCGGCCCCTTCCGCCTCGGAGGCGGCCTCTCGCCCGGTCTACTTGGACGAGGTCAGCTTGCGGGGCTCCCCATTCTCTTCCTCGTCCTTGCGCTCCACCCTGGGCGAGGACCCCGACGACGACCCCCTCCCCTCCTCCGGAAGCTTCAGCTCGTTCTCAATCTCCCGGAGAGATCCCTTGAATTCCCGGATCCCCTTCCCCAGGGACGAACCGATCTCCGGGAGCCGCTTGGCGCCGAAGAGCAGGAGCACCACCAGGAAGATCAGAACGATCTCCCACATCCCAAGTCCACCGAGCATTGTCCAGGCGCCTCCCGACGCGAAGGGCAAGAGGAAGTTACATCCAGGACCGGGCCACGATGGCCACCAGTCCGACCCCGACCAGGGTCAGCACGTTGAGCGTGAGAACCAGGGGCCCCAGCGTGAGCGCCACGGCAACCAGGTTCACCTCAAAAGGTCCCACCGATGCAGCCACGGACGTGATGAGAAAATCCCGGGCTGCGCTGTCGGGAAGGAAGAGTTCCGAGAGCCGGGTCAGGAGCCCGCCCAGGAACAACCCCAGGACCAGCGTCCAGACCACCCGCCTCCCAGCTCTGTTACGGTTCTCGCGAAGCATGCGTTCCCTCGGGTGGATTCACCCCCGCGTCAGCGACGGCGCTCAATGGCGTATTCGATGGCCGCGTGGAGCGAGTCCATGGCCGCTCCGGTGGCCCCCACATCTCCCAGGGCGGCCCTGGCCTCATCGGCGTAGCGACGCGCTTCGGATCGGGCGTAGTCGAGGCCTCCCGTGCGCCGGACGATCTGGACGATCTCCCCGATCTCTTCGTCGGTGGGGTCGACGCGCGTGAAGAAATCCCGGACCCGGGATCGTTCCGCCTCCGTGACCTGCCTCAGGGCATGAACCAGAGGCAGCGTGACCTTCCTCTCCCTGAGGTCGTGACCCACCGGCTTTCCCGTCAACTCCTCGCTTCCGTCGTAGTCCAGCAGATCATCGGCGACCTGGAACGCCATGCCCAGGGCATGGCCGTAGCGCCGGAATGCTTCGCGGTACTCGGAGGGTCCCACCAGCGCCCCGATCTCGCAGGCTGCGGACATGAGGGAGGCCGTCTTGGAGGCAATCAGGCGCCGATAGTCATCTTCGGTGAACTCGAGGGCGTCGTAGGAGGTGAGCTGCCGGAGTTCACCCACCGTCATCTCGTTGGCCGCCCTCGCCAGGGACTGGATGGCGTCCATGCGCTCGAGGCGCGCCAGCTCCACCACCGACCGGGTGTACAGGTAGTCACCCGAAATGATGGCCACCTGGTGATTCCACAGGTGGTTGATGGTGGGCAGCCCCCGACGCAGCACCGAATGATCCACCGCGTCGTCATGGACCAGGGTGGCCAGATGAACCAGTTCCACGACGGCGGCCAGGGGAAGGGCGTCCGGATGGGGACGACCGCCCACCTCGTTCACCAGGAGGAGAAGGGTGGGTCGGAAGAGCTTCCCCCGCATCTGGAGAAAGACGTCATTGACATCGTCCAGGAGATCGAGGTCGTTGACGACGATGCGCCGGATCTCGTCCATGACGCCATCCAGTCGCTCCTGGACCGGGTCCTGGATCCGGGCGAGCCTGGACGGGGGACGGGCCGCAGGGGGGGAGGAGGAAAGCTGGGTCATGAAGCTGCGTCACCGGAGCGCCCGGAGACGTTCCGTGACATCCTTGAAGTTGATGTCGAGAGAGAAGACCTTCTCATAGAACTCCCGGGCGTCGGCGCTGTTCCCCGCACGCTCGTGGGAGATGCCCAGAAAGTAATAGATCCCGAGGAGATCGTCCTCCACCGGCACCCCAGCTTTCAATGCACGCTCCAGAACGCGAATGGCAACCTCGGGCTCCTCGCGGTCAAGGAAGCACTGCCCGAGCATCTCCAGGGAGGCGAGGTGGCCGGGCTGGGAGCGCAGGGCCTGCTGGAACATTCCGATGGCCTCTTCCAGAAGACCCATCTCCCGGTACGCGGTGCCCAGGTCGTAGGAAGCCCGGGCATCGTCCCGGGTGATGTGCTGGGCCACCTTTGCCTTGAACTTGGACAGCATCTGGGCGAAGTCCGCATCTTCGTCACCCGATCGTTCGTCTTCCACGACCCACCGTGTGGTAGGCATCTCCTCGTCGTCCAGGACCAGCGCGCCCAGGTCCACGAAGCCTCCACCCGCGGGGGCTCCCACCCCCTCGCCCCCCGCCGCCTTCCGCGGAGGGGGCGCATTCGGGGGGGCGGTACGTCCGAGGGCGGCGAGCGCCTCCGCATTCCGGGGGTCGAGCTGGAGGACCTGTTCGTGGACGGCGGTGGCCGATGCAAGATCACCGGCGCTGGAGAGTGCCGCAGCAAGCCCTCCCAGGGAGGCCAGGAGGGCGGGTCGATCGCCAGACGCATGGGCCTGTTCCACAAGATCGTGGAGGAGTTCGAGGGGGCTCCGGACCTCCGTCTCCTCCATCGTGGAGGGCGTGGCGGAGTCAGTCCATTCCTCCGGACCGGCAACCTCCGCCAGGAGGTTCACCTCGGCTTCCGACGGCCCTGACTCGCCCAGCAGTGGGAGGGGGGCGCCCTCGGCGTCCTCGTCATCCCCCGCAAGGTCGAAGGCCGGCAGTTCCCCGAAGGGGGGGGCCTCATCCGTCGCGTCATCTCCCGCGACACGGCCCGCGTCATCCCTCACGTCATTGCCGGTTTCCTGCCCGGCTTCTTCCTGATCGGTCTCCTCTTCCCCTCCCTTGGCCGTATCGAGCGTGATTTCCCCAAAGGAGATGGCGTCGAATCCGGAGTCCGTACCCTTGCCCGTAGGTTCGAGGGCATCGACGCCCGCTGCTCCTCCGTCTCCCTCCCCCGCCGACTCCGTCCCCACGTCGGGCAGCCCTTCCGCCCGTTCCGGGATTTCCACGAGAAAGCGTTCCAGCGGCCCCGACCCCGCTCCCTCTTCCACACCCAGACCTTCGGCAGGAAGTTCAATGGCCCCCCAGGACTCGTCGGCCACCGGGCCGGGCGCATCCCCGGAGCCTCCCCTCGACTCGTCAATCCGGGAGAAGGAGAAATCAGGATCGAGGTCGCGGATCCGCTTCTCGAGGGCCCCCGCCTCCTCGCTCCCACTCTCCTTCGCCTGGTGCCAGGCTCCGAGGAGATGTCCGACTCCGCCCTCCACGTCCCCCAGGCCCACCAGGCGTTCCCCGAGGAAGACCCGGGCCTCGGTGTCCGCGGGGAAGAACGCGATCAGCTCCTCCAGTGCCGCCGTGGCCGCACCCGAGTCTCCCCGCTCCTCCATCATCTCCGCATAGGTGAGCACGTTCTGACGAGCATCGACCCCGAACCCCTGCTTCGCCCGGATCTCCCCCATGCGGAGGAAGGTCTCGGCCCGGCCCGGTACATTTCGGAGAATCTTGCGACAGATCGCGATGGCGTTGTTGGGGAGGTCGGACTCCATGTAGAGGTCGATGGCTCGCTCGTACTGCTCCATGGCGGCCTCCACGTTTCCCAGGCGGAGCTCCAGATCCGCCACCCGGTTGAAGAGGGAGATCTCGGGCTCCCCGCCGACCTCCGTCTCCTCGAGCGCGCGGCGATACAGCTGAAGCGCCTTTTCCCAGGCTTCGTTCTGCTCGTGTTCGCGAGCCTGTTTCTTTAGGGCGTCCGTGGTCATTCCACCGGTTCCTGCTGCGGAAAGTTGAGGGGTTCCCAGGCCGACGTCGTCCTGCCATGCGACACGACGCCGGAACGAGGTTCTCCGCCTCCCTGAACCTCGACGCCGGCCAGATGGCAGCGCAGGTGACCAGGGATTCGGGCCCGAATCCGAAGGGAGGATAGAGCCGGAGGGGGGGTTCGGTCCAGCACCCGGGGAGGATGCGCCCCCGCGCGGGCCGCCCCTGGGAAGAGGGGAAGGCCGGGGATCGGGGCCCGCCCATCGGGTCCGTCCCCTCCATGGAGGCCGAGCGCCTCCCGGCCCATGTCCACGTATCCACTTTCATGGCAGATACTTGAACGGTTCGTACGAAGCGGGCAAGGCGCGGCCGTCGCGCGCTCGGGGTCAGGCGGAAGAGGCGCCGGGAATCACCGTTCGGCTTCGGGGTGCCGACCTGCCGACACGGACGCCGCTGGCGACAGCGCGGGGTTTCCGGGCTGGAGCTGGAAGGCCCAGTCGAAGATCACGATGGCCCCGTCCTGGGCAAACCCGACATGGGTAATCCGGATCACTCCATAGTACCAGCTTCCTGCGCCGTCCGGGATACGGAGGACATAGCTGTATCCGGGGGCCAGTCCGATGTCCTCGGGTCCGTATCCGGACGAGGGGGCCGCGCCCACCTCGGTGCAGCCGGCATCCGCGGCGGGACCGCATCGAAGCGCCGTTGTGGCCACCGGGGTCCGGTGGACCTGGACCCCCGGAGCCGGAACCAGCCACCATCCCTCGGAATCGACCTCCAGCCGGAAGTCCCGGTCCGGCGACGTCCCGGGAAGAACCGGATTCGTGGCCTCGGAATCGGGAAAGCGGAAGCCGGAGAGGGAGGGTCGATCCTCGAAGGCGTAGAGGAACTCCCCATGGAAATCGGGGCGCGGGGTTACCTCCACCGCCACGCTCCCCTGGCTCTCGTGACCCTGGGCATCCACCGAGGTGACGAAGTAGGCGTAGGTGGTGCCGTTCTGGACGAGCAGGTCCAGAAAGCCCTCCGAGTCCGTCTCGCCGAGGAGGAGCACCGAGCCGTCGTCTCCGGACAGATACACCCGGTAGAAGGCGAAGTCGTCCGCCGCCCGGGCCCGGTCATCCCACGCCAGGTAGGCGGCATCGTCGAGCGCGACTCCCCGAAGGCTCCCGGGCACGGGAGGAGGAACAGGGTTCGGTACGAAGACCTCCACCGAAAACGCCGAGGCCGTCTCGAGCCCGCTGCGGGGACTGAACGCCGCCACGTAGTAGTCGTACGTGCGGCCAGGCTGGACATTCAGGTCCCGGTACCGGCAGAGGCCATCGGCGCAGCTCGTGACTTCGGCCACGAGACCATGCGACCCCTGGCCGGCCCGACGGGCGTACACCCGGAAGGTTTCGCTCTGCCAGCCCGCATCCAGCTCCCAGGTAAGATCCACCCCACCGGCGAAGTAGGATCCTTCCAGATTGCGCGGGGGGGGCGGGCCGTCACCGACCCATCCGCCGCCGGTGACGGTGTCGTCACATCCGGCGAGTACACCCCCGGCCACCAGGAGGACGAGGGCCCCATGAAAAGTTGCCCGGATGCCGTTTCCTCTGCGTCGCGCCGTGAGCCTGCTCATCGTCCCCTCCCCGTTCCGGTCCGTCCCCGCCCGCCCCCGGCGACCGAGGGTGCGAGGCGTCGTCGTCCCGGAGCAGAATGCAGGGAGCGTGCCGGTGAGGCCGGGGCGGGATCTTCCGCCCCCGCCTGGGCTTTCCCGGGGCGGCGCCGGGAAACGAACCCCCGTGGTGTCCAACAGGGAGGACACTCGATCCCCTGCCCTGTCGCCCAGCGGGACAGGACGGCGACCGTCAGAACCCCTGGCCGCCGGGGAACCCCGATCCCCCCAGCCCCTGGCCGAGGCCTCCGCCATCCACATTCCGCGTCTCGTGATCGAATCGAAGGTCACGGTTCGCCTTCAGCGAGACCTCGAAGCGGAAGGTCCAGTTCCCGTTCACGGCCTGCCGGAAGCCGAAGGTGGCCTCCCAGTCGTACATGTCCCGCATCACCGTGACCATGTGATCGGAAAATTGCCTCGCCTCAACGTCGTAGGCCGTGGTCCAGGAAACGGCCAGAAGTTCCGTGGGCTGGAAGGAAACGGTGCCGTTCACCATCTGGGAACGGTCCAGCACCATCTGGGAACGGTCCAGCGACTCCCCCCTCGGGCGGCGGAGGGCATAGTTGAGCCGGGCATTCCATCCGTCGCGACGCATGGAGGCCACCCCGCCCCGCCCCCGCCCCGAGAGTCCCGGAAGAACGCGGTTGTCGTCGAATCCATCGGTGGGTTCGTCGAAGTCCTCTCCGGCCCCTGGCGCTCCGGGTCCAGGGGATCCAGGGGATCCGGGTGATCCCGCCGGACGATCCGCATCGGCAACCCCGAGCCAGCGCCCCAGCGTCCGGACCACCCCGTTGTTCGCATCCAGGGAAAAGCCCAGCGACATCTGCGACAGGTGGGGGCTGAAGGTCCGGCGGTCGCGGGTCTCGCCAGGCTCCTCCCAGAGTTCATGCGTGAAGGCGAAATCCAGCCCGCGCAGGTAGTCGGAGCGGACCGTGTTCCGCACGGCCAGCGTGGTGAAGCCGTCGAGCCACTGCCCGGTGGAGTCCGCCCGGACCAGGTCGTAGGTCAGGGCCTGGGTGGAGAGGGCCAGGAGGGTCACGACCCGCGAGGGCGGCGGCCGACGAAGCCCCTCGTCATCGAGGAGGCTCGGCGGGGCATCCTCCGGATCCAGGCCCGGATCCGTCACGGGGCCTGACTCGCCTCCGGCGGGAATCCCGTCCTGAAACAGGGGAGCCGGCTGCACATCCACATCCGGACGCAGGGCCGGATCGACTTCCACATCCACCGGGTCCTCCGGGTCGCGCGGCGTCGCGGCCTCCCCTGGACGCGCCGGCACCGGGGACCGGGTGGGTGTCTCCGGTTCCTGCACCCGGGCCTCGAAGGTCTGGTTGAAGCCGAAGCTGAACTGGTTCTGCACCCCCAGGGCCCGGGCCCCGAAGACCCGGCTCTGCAGCTCGGTGGGCGTGATGGCAGGGGCGTAGGAATACGTGAACTGCGGCGTGACCTTGTGCCGGATGGCATCGAAGCCGGCCACGCCGGGAAAGAAGCCGAAGATTTCGGTCTGCAGGCCCACCCCGAACGTGAGGCGCGTGGGTCCCTCCACGAAGTTCTGGGCCTCGGCAATGGAGTCGACGCGGACGAGCTGCCCGCCCAGGCTGAGGGAGGGGGTGATGGAGCTGGTCCCGATCAGGCGCTGCTGGTAGCCGATGGAGGCCGACCACTGCACCTCGGCGTCGGAGTAGTCCACCCGGGGGCGCAGGAAGGGGTCCAGGTCGTCCCCGGGCTGGATGATCGGGAAGGGATCCCGAGGCCGCCCCAGGACGTCGGGAACACCGGAAAAGGCATTCTCCCGGTAGTTGGCATCGGCCCCGATGGAGAGGTTCCCGATGGCGAGGCTGGCCCGACCACTCCCCTGGGTGCGAAGCTGGTCCGTCCGGCTGAACTGGAAGGTCTGGCCCACCTCCGGCGCCGGGAACTCCCTCAGATCCCGGGAGAATCGGGAGGAGGCGCTGGCCGTCATGTTGTTGTACCAGCTGGCCCGGTTCGGCGCCTCCCGGAAGAGGGTGAAGGAGTTGAGGGAGAGGGTGGCGCTTGGGAGGGTCATCTCCAGACGATCGTCGGAGAGGTACTGCTGTCGGCGTGCTTCCACCGAGAGGTTCCCCCAGTCGAACCGCTGCTGGATGCCGGCCTGGGAGTTGATGGAGGAGGTCAGCTCCCGCGGATCCAGGGAGTTCTGGCGGACGAGGCCCGTGTTCGAGACGTAGTTCCCCGACGCGCTGACCCGGGTACGCTCCGTGGGCTCCCAGTTGTTCCGGGTGGTCAGGGCCAGGTCCTGAGCCCCCGTCTCTCGCCAGAAGCGGCGGGCCGAGAGCTCCCCCTGGAGGAAGCGCTGGGCCCATCGGTAGCGCAGCGACCCGGTGAGCGCGGTGTACTGACCGCTCCACCAGTCCGCCGCCAGCGTGGCGTCGGAGTAGTCCGACATGGCCCAGTAGAGTCCCACGTTGGAGATGCGGCGCTGGTACCCTCCCGACGTCCGGACAATGTCGTTCACCGAGAAGCGGGGGGTGAGGATTCCGCTCTGGCGACCGGACTGGAGGGGCTGGGCCAGGAAGGGCAGCCAGGCCACCGGGACGTCGGAGAAGTGGAGTCGCACCGAGCGGGCCACCAGGATCCGGTTGGCCAGGATCTTGAGCTCGCTGGCCTCGAAGTAGGAATTGGGTTCAGGTCGATCGTCGGAGGTGAAGCGGGTCCGACTTCCGTAGATCCGCCCATCCTCCACGGAGTCCAGGTCGCCGCGAACGATCCACTCCCCTCCGCCCTCGGCGTAGGTGGTCTCGGCGCCCAGCGCCGTCCCTCGGGAGGCATTCACATCGAAGATCAGGGTTCGACTCCGGACCGGATCCCCCTGGTCCGGGGTGAGGAGGGTCGCGCCGCTGGTGCGGACCATCCCCGTGCGGTCATCGAAGGAGATGGCGCTGTCGGCCTCCACCCGGACGCCCTGCCCGTAGAAGCGGGCGCGAAGACGCCCTTCCTCGTCGCCTCCTTCGCCCCGCAGGATCAGCTGCCGGAGTTCGGCGGTGTACTCTGCACGGGCCCCCTCGAAGGTGGCCGGCGTGAACCCGGGAAGCCTGGCCAGCGCCTGCATGACGGAGTCGGCGCCGGCCGGGAGGGGAATGTCGCGGGCCTGGGTACCGGGTACCGTCCCAGGCCCCGGGCCAAAGGGCCCGGCTCGTGGGGCCGGGGGCACGGGGCCCGGATCCGACCTCGGAACTACCGCGGAATCCACGGCCAGGGTATCGGGCACGGGCGGAGGTGCCGACTGGTCCCGAACCCGGTCCAGGATGCGGGCCCGCACCGAATCCGCCCGGGTCTGAAGCGTATCGGCCCGAACATCGCCGGGCATGGAAGCCTCGTGGACCACGGCGGGCACGGCGGCCACGGCGACCACCGGGCCGGGAGAAAGCGGTCCCACCGCCAGGCCGAGCACAAGCGCCGGGAGTAGCCTTCCGAATCCGCCGATCACGGGCTGGACTCCACGGTGCCCTCGGGGGGTTCGGGGGATGGGCGCAGCGTCTCCGCCTCCTCCTGGGCTCGCTTCTTTCGATAGATCATGGCGGAGAGGAGGATGCTCACTTCGTAGAGAAGAATCATGGGCCCCATCATCAGGAGGGTGGAGGCCAGGTCTCCCGGGGTGAGGAGGCTGGCCAGCACCGTGGCTCCCACGATGGCATGGCGCCGCTTGTCACGCATGAACCGCGGCGTGATGAGCCCCAGCGCCGAGAGGATCATCACCACCACGGGCAATTCGAAGACCACGCCGAACGCCAGGAGAAGACGGACCACGAAGCCCAGGTATTCGCCCACCTCGATGGCAGGCTGCAGGTACTCCTGCTGGAACCCGGTCAGGAACCGGAGGGCCAGCGGAAGGACCCAGACGTAGGCCATCACGGCGCCAAGACAGAAGAGAATCAGCCCGAAATAGAGGCTCGGGACGATGATCTTCCTTTCCTCGGACTTGAGCGCCGGCGCGAAGAAGGCCCAGACCTGGAATACTACGACGGGAAGGGCCAGAAGGATCCCCACCAGGATCCCGAGCTTCAGCGTGAACATGAAGGGCGTGGTGGGACTCAGGTAGACCAGCTGCTGGCCACCCAGGAAGGGTTCCACAGGTGCCACCAGGAGGTCCATGACGCCGAAGTACATGACGAGGACCAGCCCGATGGCTGTTCCGACCCCCAGGGCGGCCATGGCCTTGAACAGCCGCCAGCGAAGCTCTTCCAGGTGATCGAGGAAGGGCATCTCGCCCGTGGGCCCCGGGCCCCTCATGGAGCGGGAAGTCTGGTCAGGCATGGGCCGGGGAGGGGACGTCAGAGCGGGAGCTCCGACTGCTCCCGGCTCTGGAGTTCAAGGCGGCCCCGCTCGTTCATCTCGTCAACAAACTCCTGAAATTCATCGGCGTCCTGGAAGTTCCGGTACACCGAGGCGAAGCGCACGTAGGCCACCCGGTCCAGCGGCTTCAGGTGCTCCATGACCAGTTCGCCAATGCGGGCACTTCGGACTTCCACCCCGGCCTGCCTCCCCAGCGTGTCTTCCACCAGGTCGGCGATCTCCTCGATGGCGCTCATGGAGACCGGACGCTTGGCGCAGGCCGTCTTCACGGCGCGGATCAGCTTGGCCCGGTCGTACTCCTCCACGGCCCCGCTCTGCTTGAGGACCTGGATGGGTCGCTCCTCCACGAACTCGTAGGTGGTGAAGCGGGTGCCGCAGGCCAGACACTCCCGTCGGCGGCGCAGGGCACGGCCTCCGCGGGAGACTCGCGTGTCCACCACCCGGTTGTCCGGGTCGTCACACTGGGGGCAACGCATGGGGGCGCCGGATCAGCGCCTGGTGCCACCCAGAAAGGCCCGGGCCATGGCGGCGACCTCGCTGTCGGGCCAGGTGTTGACGATGCGGGTGAAGAGCGCGCGTGCCTGCTCGGCCTCGCCCCGGTCCCGATAGATGATGGCGGCCCGGTAGAGCGCTTCGGGAACCCTGGCGGCCTGGGGGTAGATCTCCCCCACCTGCAGGAAACCCCTCAGGGCCTCGTCCATCTCCCCGTCGCGGGCCAGGATGTCCGCCAGGTAGTACCGGGCATCCGGCGCCAGTTCGTGGTTCGGGAATCGGTCAACGATCTCCCGAAAGCCGATGCGGGCCGCGGCCAGGCTCGAACGGCCATGCTGGGTGAGAGCCTCGGCGTAGAGATCCTCGACCTCGCCCCCTCCCCCGGCAGCCTCCTCGAAGAAGGGAGCACCGCCCCCTCCCCCTGCACCCGGAGCCGGGGTTCCGCGCGAAAGCTGGTCCCGAACGGCGGCCAGCCCGGCCTGGGAGGCTCCGGCAATCTCCTGCGTGAGCTGCACCTCGTCCTGGAGCTGACGCAGGCGGCGGAGAACCTCGCCGTGCCGCTCCTCCTGAACACCGGTCAACGCACGGACAATGGACTCGAGCTCCGCCTGCTCCGCCCGCAGTTCGGCGATGAGCGCCGCCTGCGCCTGGTTCTGGGCCCGGATCTCGTCCGCCAGGTCCCGGACGTCTCGCTTGGTGGCGCAGGCGGCCAGGGGAAGGGCGAGAAGAAGCGCCACGCCCGAACGAAACGACACGCCGGTGAGCCGACGGGGCGCAGTGACGGGAGAGGTCCGGTTCAGGAAGCTGGGGGCTGTGGACATGGTCTTCATCTCCTCAAAGCCGCGCGCACGGCACCCGGAGTCCCAGGAGCCGCGCGAAACGCGGGGGGTTCCGGCACGGGGTGGGCCGTACGGCCCACCCCGTGCCGGAACCCCCCGCGTTTCGCGCGGCTCCTG
>SKNW01000045.1 GCA_007120305.1 Gemmatimonadota bacterium
GATGGGGGGGATCGTGGTGAACAACGCCATCCTCCTGGTGGATCAGGTAAAGGGCCGGCGTGGTGGTGAGCACGAAGAGCGTCGACGAGAGAAGCCCCCCGATGAGGGCGTAGGTGAGGGCATTCCAGATCGTGGAGTCCGCCGTCTGGGTGAAGAGGACCAGGGGGAGGAGCCCCAGGACCGTGGTGGCCGTGGTCATGAGGACGGGGCGCACCCGCTCCAGTGTTCCCTGGAGGATGGCCGCCCTTAGCTCGGCACCTGACTCCTCGCGGACGCGGTTGATGTGGTCCACAAGAAGAATGGCGTTGTTCACCACGATCCCCCCCATCATGATCACCCCGATGTACGCCTCCCGCGTGAAGACCGCCCCCTGAAAGACGAAGATGAGGAAGACCCCGATGAGGGCCATGGGAACGGCCAGGAGAACGCAGAGCGGCTGCCGAATGGACTCGAAGAGGCCCGCCGTGACCATGAAGATGAGCCCGATGGACACGAGAAGGACCAGGGTGAACTGCCGGGCATCCTCGTCGGAGATGCGCCAGGGGGTCCGCTCCCGGATGGAGTACCCCGGGGGGAGAATGGTCAGAGCCACCTGCTCGTCCCTCACGACGTCGCCCAGGGGGCGCGGTCCCCGGAACTCGTAGGCCACCGAGCGCTCATACTGCTGGTTCTCCCGGCGGATCTGGGTCAGGACACGGCGCTCCTCCACCTGCAGGAGGTCGCCCAGGCGGACGGGGTTCCCCCTGGAGGTCGCCACCACCGTCTCCGTCAGCTCCTGGACGTCGGCCTGGCGGTATCCCTCCAGCTTGACCTCGAAGCGCACGGGCTCCTCTCCCAGCACCACCGTCCCCTGGGGGCCCGTCCCCCTCAGGGATGCCCGGACCAGGTCCGTGGCCTCCCTCACCGTGATCCCCAGCCGGGCCGCCGACTCCCGATCGATGAGGGCCACGAACTCGGTGGCCCGGTCCCGAACGAAGAAGCCCGCCGACGCGTTCGTGTCCACCTCGTGGACCCGGGGATGCCGTCCGATCCGCCCCCCGAACTCCTCGGCAATGTCGGCCAGCCGCTCGTAGTTGTAGCCCAGGAAGGTGATGGTGTAGTTCGGGGCCGCCCCTCCTCCCCCCCCGGCCCCGAAGGACGGGCCCTGCCCGAACACCCGGACCTCGGCCCCGGTGAAGGTCACGGCGTAGGCCTTGAGCGACTCCTCGATGACCAGGGGAACGGCGGTGAACTCCAGCGCCTCCGGAAAGTCCACCCGGATGGTGGCCCGGGTGTCGACGACGTTCGTGGTGTAGCGCTCGAGCTCCGGCATCAGGGCCAGGCGCTCCTCGAAGTGCCGGGCCAGGTCGTCCACCCGTTCCAGGTCGGCGCCCCGGGGCATGATGATGGTGACCTGCACGAAGGAGCGCTGCTGCCCGAACCCGCCCCCCCAGACCTGCCCCCGGGTGACGTTGGCATCGAAGAGCGACCATGTCCCCCAGAACAGGAGTGCCACCACCCCCACCGTGACCCACGGGAAGCGCAGGGTCCCCTCCAGGAGGCCGGCATAGAACCGGAGGTAGAGGGGGGGCGGACGGTCGCGGTTCCGGTAGGCCGGGAGGGTGGCCAGCGGGTCATCGGGGCCCGTGGCCCAGGCGGGAACGGCTCCGGCGGCCAGTACCGCTTCCGGGAGCGGCTCTCCCGACCGACGCCCCAGATGCCCCGCCTTCCCCGCCCCCAGGAGCCGGGCCGCCAGGGCGGGGATGAAGGTGAAGGCCACGAAGATGGAGGCCACCAGGGTGAGCCCCACCACGATGGCCAGCGGGAGGTACATGATCCGCAGTTCGCCCCGGAGGTAGACGAAGGGGACCAGCACGATGAGGGTGGTGGCCGTGGAGGCGAGAATGGGGAGAATGACGTCCCGGGCCCCCTTCTCCGCCGCCCGCTCCGGGGTGTCACCCTCCTGCCATCTCCGGTAGACGTTCTCCAGCACCACGATGGAGTTGTCCACGATGAGCCCGAAGCCCAGCGCCAGCCCCATGAGGGTCAGGAGGTTCAGGGTGAGCCCCCCGAAGTAGATCAGGTTCAGCGTGATGAGGATGGAGAAGGCGATGGTGGCAAAGACGATCCCCGCGGTGCGGAAGGAGCGGAGGAACCCGAGGAGGACGAGGAAGATCACCACGGCCGCGAAGCCGGCCCGGGTGCGGAGGTCCGTGATCTCGCGGTTGATGTCCTCACTCTGGTCGTCCACCAGGATGAGATTGGACCCCGGTGGGTTGCTCCGTTCCAGCTCCTCCATCCGGGTCTTCACCGCCTCGGCCAGGCGAACCGTGTTCACCCCGGCCTCCTTCTGGACCGTGAAGCGCACCGTGGGCATGCCGTTGATGCGGTAGTGGGCCCGGGGCTCCTCGAACGTGTCCCGGATCACGCCCACGTCCTCCACCCGCACCAGGGTGGTGCCGGCCCGGGCACCGGGAACCGGGAGCACGGCCTCGCGGATGTCCCTGGCCGTGGCCGGGCGGGACCGGAGGGTGAGCGCCCACTCCCGGTCCTGGTCCCTCACCGACCCGGCCTCCCGCACCAGGTCCAGCTGGAGGAGGGCGTTCTGGACATCTTCCGGCCGGAGGCCCAGGGCCGCGATCCGGTCCGGATCCAGCTCCACCTCCAGGAGGCGGTTCCGCCCCCCCTCGATGATGATCTCCGACACCCCGCTGATCTGGAGGATCTCCGGCTCCACCACGTCCTCCAGGTGAGCCCGGAGAGCTTCCAGGAGGAAGGGGCCGGTCAGGGTGTAGGCCAGAAAGGGACGCTCCGCCTGCCGCCGGAACTCCTGGGGAACCCAGGTGGAGACCCGGAGGGGCTGTACACCGGAGGGAAGGTCCTCCTCCAGGGTGGCGATCCGCTCCGAGAGGTCCAGCCGGGCGAAGTCCATGTCGGTGCCACGGGCGAACTGGATCTCGACGGTGGCCCCGTTTTCCCGGCTCGTGGAGGTGAGTTCCTCCACGCCGGCGATCTGCTGGATCGACGCCTCCACCGGCGAGGTGGCGAACGCCTCCACCGTCTCCGGCGAGGCGCCGGGCCAGGTGATGGCCACGTTCAGCCGGGGAAACTCGGTGTTGGGGAGGAGTTCCACTGGAACGCCGCGCCAGGCGGCGATTCCCAGGAGCGCCACGGACGTGTAGGCCATGGCCACCGCCACGGGCCGCCGGATCGAGAGACGGATCACGGGGCCGGCTCCGCCCCGGGGACGCTCTGGGGCCGCGCCCCGACCCCCGCCTCCACCCGCCCCCGGATCCGGGCTGACTCACCCATCACCGCCAGGCGGGCCGACTCCACCACCGAGAAGAGGACCGGCACCACGATCAGCGTGAGGAGGGTCGCCACCAGGAGTCCTCCGATCACCGCGATGGCCAGGGGGGCGCGCAGGTCCGCCCCCCGGCCGATCCCCAGCGCCATGGGGGTCAGCCCCAGCACCGTGGTCACCGTGGTCATGATGATGGGTCGCAGACGAACGCGCCCCGCTTCCACGATGGCCTCCCGGAGCTCCGCACCCCGGGCCCGCGCCTGCACGATGAAGTCCACCTTCACGATGGAATCGTTCACCACGATCCCCACAAGGATCACGATCCCGATGAGGGACATGGTGTTGAGCCCCTCTCCTGCCAGGAGGAGGGCCAGGACCGCCCCGATGAGGGCCAGCGGGACGGCGGCGAGGATCGTGCCCGGGTGGAGGAAGGATTCGAACTGGGCGGCCAGGATCATGTACACCAGGATCAGGGCGAGACCGAAGGCAAAGGCCAGGTCCCGGAAGGATCGGCGCATCTCCTCGTTTTCGCCGCCCACGTCCACACGGAAGTTCCGGGGCACGACGAGACCGTCCAGCGCCGCTTCCACTTCGGCAATGGCCCCGTTCAGCCCCCCGGCCCCCACGTCGGCGAGCACGGCCACCACCCTTCCCTGCTCTTCCCGTCGCACCTCCGCCGGAGCGCGCACGGTTTCCACGGTGATGAGCTGTCGAAGGGGCACGCCGCTGACTCGAATCCGGTCCAGGGTAGCCGCGCTGAAGCGCTCCTCGTCGGGGAGCCGCACCGTGACCGGGACCTTCCGGTCAAAGGCCACGAACTCGGTGGCCGGAATCCCCCGCATGGCCTGGTCCACCGCATTGGCCACCGCTACGGCCTGGAGCCCGAAGCGGGCGATCTCGTCCCGGAGGACCTGGACCTCCACCTGCGGCTGCCCGCGCTCGCTTCCCACCCGAACGTTCACCACCCTCGAGCTCCCCTCGAGCCTCGCGGCCACCTGCTCGGCGTAGTCGAAGGCCTGGTCCAGGTCCTGACCGCGGACCCGGACCGAGATGTCCGCATCCGATCCCCCCAGGACCTGCCCCAGGGCCGAGGACTGCCCCGTCTGGATCGTCACCAGCCCTTCGCCCCCAGCCGCTTCGAGGGGGGCACGGAGACGATCCAGCACCGGCGCCGTGGCCGCTCCCTCCCGCACCCGGACCTGGAAGCGGGCGGTGTGGAGCCCCGTGGCGTCGTCGGCCTGGGCGAAGCGGCGCACGTCACGCCCCACGGTCCCGAAGACCGCCTCCACGTCGGCGTCGGCCAGAAGGAGGGCCTCCAGCGTCATGGCCACCTCGTGGGTCCGGTGAAGGGCGGTTCCCTCGGGAAGTTCAAGCCCCACGTCGAAGGCGCCCTGGTCCACCCGGGGAAGGAGATCCCGGTCGAGGAAGAGTCCGGCCAGCAGGGTCAGGGCCAGCATGCCCCCGGCCATGGCCAGGACCTGCCCCCGGTGATCCAGCGCCCATTCAAGCGCCCGGTGGTACCGACGCGCGAAGCGGTCGAATCCCCGATCGAAGGCCCGGAGACCGGGGCCGAAGACCCGCCCCAGCATTCCGCCCAGGAGGTCTCCCCAGAACCGGAAGAGCTCCCGGACCACACCCCACGCCCCCCGGAGGACCCATGCCGGGGATCTCCACGCGACATGGAGCCCCCATCCGGCCGTCCGAAGAGCCCCCTGGGGTCGAGGGCCCGGGCGGAGCGGCCCAGGCCCCCGGATCTCCGGGCGGGCCCCGATGCGGAAGCGCGCCGCCACCGTGGGGAGGAGGGTCAGGGCCACCGCCAGCGACACCAGGAGGGAGAAGGCCACCGCCAGGGAAAGGTCCCGGAAGAGCTCCCCGGCCACCCCCTCCACGTAGATGATGGGGCCGAAGACCGAGATGGTGGTGAGGGTGGAGGCGGTGATGGCGCCGGTGACCTCCTCCGCACCCCGGGCCGATCCCTCCAGCGCCTCGTCTCCGGCCTCACGGTGGCGGAAGATGTTTTCCAGAACGATGATGGAGTTGTCCACCAGCATCCCGACCCCCAGGGCCAGCCCCCCCAGCGACATGATGTTGAGGGAGACCCCGAAGGCCTCCATGAGGGCGAAGGTGCCCACCACCGAGATGGGGATCGCCAGCGCCACGGCTACCGGATACCGGGGCTCCCGCAGGAAGAGGAAGAGGACCAGGAAGGCCAGCATCCCTCCCAGCACCAGCGCCGACACCACGTTGTCGATGGAGTCGGCAATGAAGCCGGCCTGGGAGCTGGCCACCTCCACCGTCACCTCGGGAAACTCGAGGCGAAGGAGTTCCACCACCGCCTCCACGTCGCGGGCAACCTGGACCGTGTTCGCCCCGCTCTCCTTGAACACCAGGAGACCTACGGATTCCCGGCCGTTGAAGCGGGCCAGGGCGTCCCGGTCGGCGAAGCCGTCCACGACCCGACCCAGGTCGCTCACCCGGATCGTCCGGGTCCCCCCGGCGGCGGTGCGCTGCTGGGCCACCGCCACCTCGTTGATCTCGGCCACCGTGCGGAACTCGCCCAGCGTCCTCAAGGGGTACCGGGTGCGCCCCTCCAGGATGGTTCCGCCGGCGCTGGCCCGGTTGGCCTGGTCCAGGGCGGTGGCCACGGACTGCATGGTCAGGCCATTGGCCTCCAGCGTCTCCAGGTCCACCTCCACCACGATCTCCCGGTCCAGCCCGCCCGAGACCTGGGCCTGGGCCACCCCGTCCAGCTGCTCCAGGCGCCGCCGGAAGACGTTCTCCGCCAGTTCCTTTGTTTCCCAGAGATCGGCCCCCGCCACCGCCAGGGTCAGGACGGGTTCCGAGTCCGGATCGACGCGGAGAATCTGGGGGCGACTGGCCGTCACCGGGAGCGTCTGCCGGACCTGGTCCAGCCGCTCCCGGACGTTCAGCATGGCGAAGTCCATGTTCGTCCCCCAGCCGAAGCGGAGGGTGACGAGGCTGACCCCGTCCCTGGACACGGAGGTGATCCGCTCGATCCCCGGAGTCGAGGCCACCTGGGCCTCCACCCGCTCGGTGACCAGTCGCTCCACTTCGGTGGAAGAAGTCTGGGGCATGGCCGTGTAGATCACGAGCCGGGGGTAACTCACATCGGGCAGGAGATCGATGGGCAGCCGGGTGAACGAGATCACCCCCAGGAGCACCACGGCCAGGAAGAACATGGAGACGGCGACGGGGCGCCGAACGGAGAGGCGGGAGAGGGACACGCCTCAGCCTCCCCGCTCGGTGACCGTGAGCGGCCGCCCCAGCGCCCGCTCCAGGTTGATCCGCGCCCGCTCGAAGGCGTACCGGGCCTGGAGGACGGAACGCCGGGCGCCTGCAGCCTGTTCCGAGGCGTTCTGGAGTTCCAGGTAGCTCCCCCTCCCGAGCCCGTAAGCCTGGAACTGGAGCTCCCTCCGCTCCTCGGCGAGCTCGGCCCGCCGCTCCTGGAGGCGCAGGTTCCGTTCGGTCTGCCGGAGTTCCTGCGCCAGGTTCCGCACATCCTGCTCCAGTTCCAGTCGGGTCTGGCGCAGGGCCTCCTCCTGGTTTCGCACCTGGAGACGGGACCGGCTCGTGTTGTTCCGGATGTTGAAGTACTGCCCGAGGTCCGGAAAGGAGAGCTGGACCGCCACGTTCCGGCTCCAGTCGCCTGCGGGAAGCGGGTTCAGGAAGGCGCCCCCACCCCCGCGCTCGAATTCCTGGCGCGCGGTGTTCATGGACAGGTTCAGGGTGGGAAGCCACTGGGCCCGCTGGGTGGAGACGCTCCGGGTGGCGCTCTCGATGGAGGCCCGGGCCTGGCCGATGCGGGGGCTCCCCCGCTGGGCCTCCTCCACCAGGGCATCATCGTCAAGCGCCGAGGGATCGAAGACCCGGATCACCTCCGGGACCAGCTCCACCGCGTCCATCCCCTCGTCGCCCATGAGGTTCCGGAGGGCCAGGAGCGCGCCGCGGAGGTCGGTCCTCGCGATCTCGAGCTGGCTTTCCCGGTCGGCCAGGTCGAGTTCAGCGGAGAGCAGGTCCATGCGGTCCCGCCGGGCCAGCCGGTAAAGGCGACGCGTCAGTTCCAGGTTCTGCACGGCGGTGTCGAGCAGTTCCTCCTCCAGGGCCAGCGACACCTGCCGCTCCTGCGCATCCAGGAAGGCTCGGGTCACGTCGGCCCGGAGGCCCTGGAGCTGCGTCACGGCGGCCAGGTCCCGGAGCGAGGCCTGGGTTTCCTGCTGGCGGAGGTTCAGGACGTTCCGGAAGTCCACCTGGAAGCCCAGGCCGAAGCGCTGCGTGGAGGTGGAGCTCTGGATCATCCGCGCCTCCGGATTCTCGATGGGATTCCCGAAATTGTCGGTCCCCAGCGTCTGGAGGTTCCACGCGAGGCCGGTGGAGAGCGCCGTGAGCTGCGGGGTCGGGAGGAGGGAGAGCCAGGCGTCGGAGCGATCCAGCCGGTTCAGCTCCAGGTCGTTTACCGTCTGCCGGTAGGCCGGGTTGCTCCGCTCCGCGAGCCGGATGGCCTCTGCCAGCGTGAGTGGCGTCGCCGCCGACGGCCCCGGTGGCCGCTCCTGGGCGGCTGCCAGGACGGGCGTCCCCGCCGCTGCGATCACGACCATGACCACGCCCGCCCACGTCCACCTCGGTGGAGTGCGACGCTCCCCCCTGCTCCCCCCCCTCACCGCCCCGGCCTCCCGCCGGCCACGGTCACGTTCTCCACAAGGCGGATGCGGACCTGGTGCGCCAGGGTGTGGTGCCCGTCCACGAGGACGATCTCGCCGGGCCGGAGCCCCGGCGTCTCGTCGGTGGCGACGATCTCGACGTGGGTCTCATTCCGATGCCCCGGCGTCACGTAACGCCACTCGGAGATCCCGTTCCCCTCCTCGTCCAGCTGGTTGGCCATGAAGACCACCGGGCGCCGCTCGCCCCGCTCCACCACCGCCTCCCTCGGAACGAGAATGCGGTCGGGGTAGGAGCGGGCGTCGAGGCTGGCCCACGCGTACATCCCGGGTTTGATCCGCTCGTCGCGGTTGGGAAGCACCAGGGTCACCCGGGCGCTTCGGGTTTCGGGGTCGACCAGGGGATTCACCGACTCCACCCGCCCGGTGAAGGTCTCGTCGGGGAGGCCGGCAAACCGGATCCGGGCGCTGCGCCCGGCATCCAGGAAGGCGATCTCCGCCTCGCCCACGTTCACTTCCACCTTGATGGGCGAAAGCTGCGCCAGGGTCAGCGCCTCGGCTCCGGTTCCCATGAAGGCCCCCTCCACCGCCTTCAGGTCCGCCACCCGCCCTGCGAAGGGGGCCCGAACCTCGGTGTTGGCCATGGCGAGCTGGGCCCGCTGGATGGCCACTTCGGCCTGGTCGAGCCCCGACGAGGCCCGGATGATCCGCTCCCGCTCCTGCCGGGCCTGCTCGTCCAGGATGTCGCCGGAGAAGAGCATCCGTTCCTCGAAGTCCGCCTGCGCCTGGACCAGCTGGGCCCTGGCCTGCGCCACTTCCATGGCCGCCTCCAGCGTGTCGAGGCGCACCAGGAGATCCCCGGCCCCCACCGCCTGGTTCTCCCGGACCCGCACCTCCATGACGATGCCCGATCCACGGGTCGCCACCGTGCTCC